>CADEFG010000013.1:0-12882 GCA_902826505.1 uncultured Acidobacteriota bacterium | reverse complement strand
CACGCAACGATTTTGAAGTTTACGGTAAATAATCCGATTGCGGATTGACACGAAACAATTAAAGGTGTTAGAAGTCAGAATGTCAGAAGCGAAAAAAGCGTCTGACATATTTTTTTCAAATAATGGCAAAGAATTTAGTTATCGTCGAATCGCCGGCAAAAGCGAAAACCATCAACAAATACCTCGGAAGCGACTACAAAGTGCTTGCTTCGATTGGTCATATCAAAGATTTACCGACCAAAGAACTCGGCGTGGACATCGAAAATAATTTCGAGCCGCTCTATGAAGTGATTCCCGACGTTAAAAAACGGAACAACAAAAAAACGGTTTCGGATTTGAAAAAAGCCGCCAAAGAAGCCGACACGATCTATCTCGCGGCTGACCCCGACCGCGAAGGCGAAGCGATCTGCCAGCATCTGGCGGAAGAGATCGTCCCGAAAAAACCGGTCAAGCAAGTTTACCGCGTGATGTTTAACGAAATCACGAAAAACGCGATCAAAGAAGCCTTCAAAGTTCCCAAACAAGTCAATCAAGACCTCGTTGACGCGCAGCAGGCGCGCCGGGTTTTGGATCGGCTGGTCGGCTACAAGGTTTCGCCGATTCTTTGGAAAACCATCGGCGGCAAACTTTCCGCCGGACGCGTGCAGACGGTTGCGGTGCGGCTGGTCGTCGAACGCGAACGCGAGATCGAAGCGTTTGTGCAGACTGAATATTGGACGATCATCGCCAATTTGAGCGCCGCGCTGCCGCCAAAATTTGATTCGCGGCTCTACAAGATCGAAGATCTGACGGTCAAGACAAGCGGCTTCGATCAGGATTTAAAAAAGAACGAAACGCATATCAAAGACGAAACGACCGCTAAATCAATCGTCGAAGAAGCCGAAAAAGAAACTTTTATCGTCGATTCGGTGACGACCAAAGAGCGAAAACGCAACGCGACGCCGCCGTTTATCACTTCAAAACTTCAACAGGAAGCAGCGCGGAAATTCGGTTTTCCGGTCAAAAAAGCGATGATGGTCGCGCAGAAACTTTACGAAGGCGTTGACGTCGGCGCGGAAGGCGCGGTCGGTTTGATAACTTATATGCGAACCGATTCGACGCGTGTTTCCGATGCCGCGCTCGGCGAAGTCCGCGATTTTATCGGCGGCAATTATGGCAAACCCTATTTGCCCGAAAAGGCGAATTTCTATAAAACCAAAGGCGGCGCCCAGGACGCGCACGAAGCGATTCGCCCGACGGATGTCAACCGCACGCCGGAAAGTTTGAGAAATTATCTCGGCGCGGACGAACTCAAACTTTATCGTCTGATCTGGCAGCGTTTTGTCGCGTCGCAGATGATGCCGGCGATCTTCGACCAGACGACGATCGATATTAAAGCCGGACGTTTCACTTTCCGTGCGACCGGTTCGGTGCAGAAATTCGACGGTTTTCTCAAGGTTTACCAGGAAGGTCGCGACGAAACGCCGAAGGAAGGCGAAGACGACGACGCCGAACTGACGCTGCCAAAGGTCGAAAAAGGCGAACAGCTAAAACTCAACAAGATCACGCCCGAACAACATTTTACCGAACCGCCACCGCGCTTTTCCGAAGCGACGCTGGTCAAGGCGCTCGAAGAAAAAGGCATCGGCAGACCTTCGACCTATGCGGCGATCATGACGACGATCCAGGACCGCGAATATGTCGAGCGGCTCGAAGGACGTTTTCACCCGACGCCGCTCGGGATGACCGTCAACGATTTGCTGGTCGCGAGTTTTGACGATATTTTCAACACCGCTTACACGGCACAGATGGAAAATCAACTCGACGAGATCGAAGAAGGCAAGATCAACTGGCGCGACGCTTTGCGCGGTTTCTACGACAAGTTTTCCGTCGATCTGAAAAACGCCGAAGTGAGTATTAAGGACAAAAAGAAGATTTCGATTCCGACCGATGAAATCTGCGAAAAATGCGGTTCGCCGATGGTCATCAAATTCGGGCGTTTCGGACAATTTTTGGCTTGCGAAAATTATCCCGAATGCAAAACGACGCGGGAAGTCGGAGCTAAGAAATCGGAAGCAAACGGTCAAACGACGGAAGCCGGAGCCGAAGGCGGTGCCGGAGCGGCGGACGAAACAGAAGTTCCGAGCTGCGAATTGTGCGGAAAGCCGATGGCACTCAAAAAAGGTCGGTTCGGTTCGTTTTACGGCTGCACGGGTTATCCGGAATGTAAAAATATCCGCAAGATCGATAAAAAAAGCGGCGAGGCGAAAACGACCGTGCCGCCCGTCGAACTCGACGAAATTTGTCCGAAAGACGGTGCCAAACTCGTCATCCGCACCGGGCGCTTTGGCGAATTTATATCGTGTTCGAATTATCCGAAGTGCGATTACATTAAACGCGAAACAACCGGAATTACTTGCCCGAAATGCAAAAAAGGCGAGATCGCCGTCAAAAAATCAAGACGCGGAAAAGTGTTTTACGGCTGTACGAATTATCCGAAATGCGACGAGGTTTACTGGGACAAACCGGTTGTCGAACCGTGTCCGCAATGCAAGGCACCGTTCATTTTTGAAAAGACGACCAAAAAAGAAGGCACGATTCGCTATTGCCAAACCGAAGGTTGTGGTTATAAAATCTCCGTGGCAGACGCAATTACGACAAATTCAACTGAATCCGATGTTTCGATTCCGGCGAACTAGACATTCGGAATGAACGAAAACTTTCAATTTCTACAAGCATTTCTAAAAAACCCGATGAAAGTCGGGGCGATCGCGCCGTCCTCGCCCGAGCTCGCGGCAAAAATGCTTGAAGGAATCGCGCCCAACGAAAATAATGTACTGCTCGAACTCGGAGTCGGCACGGGCGCGATCACCAAATTTATGCAAGACCGGATTCCGAACAAAGAATCTTATCTCGGCATCGAGCTCGACAAAAATCTAGTTAAATCGCTTAAAGCAAAATTTCCGGGGCTGAACATCGTTTGTGAAAACGCCTGCGAAACTTTTTCGATCCATCAAAAATCGGGGTTGGGAAAGGTCGGTTATATCGTCTGTTGTCTGCCGTTTGTTTCGCTGCCGAACGAGGTCGGCGAAAAAATCCTTTGGCAAATTGATAAATTTATGCAGAAAGGCTGCACGTTTCGCACGTTTCAATACGCGCACGGCTATTATATGCCGTCGGCGATCAAACTGCGCGAATTTATGCGCAACCGCTACGGCAAATCGAAACGCAGCCCGCTCGTCGTCAAAAATGTCCCGCCCGCCTACACTTTGACCTGGCAAACAAATTAAATCTCGATTTCGAGATTTAATTTACAAATTTGAAACTTTTCCGCGCCGCCTGCCGTCTATACAAACAAATCTTTTCAAGATAATTTCAAATCATATTTTTCAGGAGAAATTTTAGTATGTTACGACGCAAATTGATAAGCGCGACTTTGCTTTCCGCTTTGCTGCTCCCGACTGCCGCCACCGCGCAAACCAACGGGGTCGGCACAACGACTGCCGCCGCGACCACGACGACGGCAAAAGTTTACAGCGCACCGAAGGAAACGATTGACAAGATCCGCGACGAAGGACTGAATCGTTCGCAAGTCATGCAGACGCTTTCTTATTTAACCGATGTGATCGGCGGACGTTTGACGAATTCGCCGAATATGAAGCACGCCAACGAATGGACCAAGGAAACGCTTGCGAAATGGGGCTTGCAAAACGCCAAGCTCGAAGCCTGGGGACCGTTCGGACGCGGCTGGTCGTTGAAAAATTATTCGGCGCAGGTCGTCGCGCCTTATGCAATTCCGGTGATCGCCTATCCGAAAGCGTGGTCGCCTTCGACGAAAGGCGCGGTGACGAGCGAAGTCGTTTTATTTGAAGCGAAAACCGACGCCGATTTTGAAAAATATAAAGGCAAGCTCAAAGGGAAAATCGTGCTGGTTTCGGGTGTTCGACCTTTAAAAGCCGAAGAAAAAGCGTTATCGAGCCGCCGCTCGAACGAGACTTTAGAAAAAATGGCAAACGCGCCGGCTCCGAACGGCGACAATCCGAATCAGTTTCCGCCCGAAGCGATCAAAAACATTCTTAATTTTTTCAACGGACAGGCTCGTCAAATGAAGTTTCTGATGAACGAGGGCGCGGCGGTGATGCTCGACAACAGCGGTCAGGGAAGCGGCGGAACGCTCTTTGTGCAGGGTGCGTCGCTCGCCATCGAGCTTTCGCCGAACATCAAAACCATCGAAGACCTTTTCAACGACGCCGGTTTTCAGCCGCAGCGCAAAGGCGCGGACGCGAATATGTTGCCGCAGGTGACGCTGGCAACCGAAGACTACAATCGTCTCGTGCGAATGATTCAGTTCGGCGAAAAACCGACGATGACGGTTGAGATCAACGCGCAATATCACGACGACGACCCGATGAGCTACAACACGGTCGCCGAAATTCCCGGCACCGATCCGCGTCTTAAAGATGAAGTCGTGATGCTCGGCGGGCATCTCGATTCGTGGCACTCTTCGACGGGCGCGACCGACAACGGCGCCGGCTGCGCGGTCGCGATGGAAGCCGCCCGCATCTTGATCGCGTCCGGACTCAAACCGCGCCGGACAATTCGCGTCGCGCTCTGGTCGGGCGAGGAACAAGGGCTTTACGGTTCGAGCTTTTACGTTCGCCAGCATCTCGGCGAAATGAAGGACGGCAAGCGTGCCGACGTCGTGGCCGAGATTGATGCCCAGCTCGATGGAGCATATGCTGCGTCGCACGCGGCGGAAACTAAAGGGAGCGAGCGGCCTCAAAGTACGTCGGCGCGGTCGTCACGTCGCTGGGTGTTGGGTTTTGTTGCTCTCGCGGCGAGCCTGCTGTTCGTCGTCTGGGCGCTGTCGCCTTTGCAAGCGCGGCGAAATGAAGGACGGAAAGCTTATCAAAGGCGCGGACTACGATAAAATTTCGGCGTATTACAACCTTGACAACGGGACCGGCAGGATTCGCGGCGTTTATCTGCAAGGCAACGCGGCGGTCAAATCCATTTTTGAAACGTGGCTCGCGCCTTTTTCAGATCTGGATGCAAAAACCTTGACGCTTGCCAATACCGGCGGCACCGATCATTTACCGTTTGACGCGATCGGCATTCCGGGTTTTCAGTTTATTCAGGACGAAATCGAATACGGAACGCGGACGCATCATTCGAATCAGGACAATTTCGACCGCATCCAAGCCGACGATATGAAACAGGCGGCGACGATCATGGCGGCATTTGTTTATCAAACCGCGATGATGGACGAAAAAATCCCGCGCAAAGCAATGCGGTAATTCGACATTAAAAAATAGGAAAAGGCTTCGTAAAATTTTACGAAGCCTTTTTAATTTCATTTTCCCCGGTCGGTGTTTCGCTAAATTTGCGAGAATGATTTGTATTCTCTGCTCCGACGCGGATTTTGAACTTGTAGGACGAGATCGCGAAAATCGAGTTTATCGCCGAAAGTCAGTGATTTTCCGCGTTTAAGATCAGTTATTATTAAAGATTTGTTTCTCTGATAAAAAGGCAAAAAATTCAAAAATCTTTTGCCTTTTTACTTTAATTTCCGCCGTTTTTCATCACGTAATCCGTCAGATAGCGTTTCAGTTTATCGCGATTATTTTGCCGGTAAGCCGGATAATCCTGTTTGATTCCGGCATCGGCACGGACAAACAGAACATAGGCTTCGAGCAAACCTTCATCGTTTAATTTTTTCAGCGTGACCAGCGCCGGAGCCGTTTTTTTAACATCTTTGCTGCCGTTTTTGATTCCCGACAAAACCAGGTGTAAGGCGTCCATTTCTTCGGCTAAACTATGCCGGTAAATCTTCTCGTTAGGATAGGCTTTCGAAAATTCCTTACTGAGTTTGCCGTCTTTATCCGTTTGCCAATTGGCGCGTGAAATGCCGTACATTGTCCAGGCAAACGAGCCGTCGTCCGTTTTATCGCCAATTCCGAGAGTAATGCTGGTTTCGCCTTTGCCCGACGAGGAAAAATCAACCGGAATGACAATTTTCGGATGCGCGAGTTTGATATTGCCGCGTTGGGCGTAATTGGACAAACCGCGCCAAGCCGCGCTGCTGTAAGGTTCGGCAATGATCGCGTCGAGATATTTATCGACCGCTTCCTTCTCTTTTCCGCTTGACGCCAATCCGTCCGCCCAGTAACGATAAGCGGTTTCGCGGTTCGGATCGATCGCAATCGCTTTGGCAAACCAGATTCCCGCTTTTTCGTACTCTTTCATCGCGTAGTATGTATTGCCCGTATAAAGCGCCGCTTCATACCATGTCGGATCGGTCGTCGCGGCTTTTTCATACGCGGCGGCAGCTGTTTTATAATCACCCGAAGCAAACGGCTGAAGCGCTTCATCAAACGAGGACTGCGCCAGCAAATTATCCGATTGAGCGCGATCGCCGCCGTCATCTTTGATGGAAGCGACGATCAGATCAATGTCGGGAATCGAAACACCGAGCTCTCTGGCTTTGAGCCACGCGGTGCGTGCTTTTAAACGAACCTGCTTCCATGCGGCTCTGTCTTTCGTAGCATCCTGCAATCGCCAATATGTTAATCCCAAGCCGAGAAAAATCTGCCCATCGGCTTCTTTGGCAGCGGAGAGCTTTTCGAGAAGCGGCAGCGCTTCGGTAAATTTTTTCTCGTTGACGAGGCGGATCGCCCGTTCTCGTTCGGTGGCAAAATCGCCTGCGGTTTGCGCTAAAAGCGAGGTCGAACCAAAAACGAGGATCATTAAGGCGACCGAAGCAAAAAAGGCTTTAAGCCGACGCGTTGTTTTTTGCATAATTTTTTGTTCCTTTTTAGTAAATTTAATAAAGTGACAGTTGAAAATTCAATTAACAGATGTTTGAAGTTTAGAAACGGTTTCCCCGCACTGTCAATAAATTTCAGCCAAGTTCAAGCTCCATAAAAAGCGTGTCGCCGTAAGGATTGTGATAATACGGCGGAATTTCGACAAAACCGTATGATTCGTAAAGACTGACGGCTTTCGCCATTTTCGGCGGAAAGGTGTCGAGCCGCATTTTTTCGTAACCGATTTTACGCGCTTCTTCGATCAGTTTTTCGATCAGCGCGATACCGATCTTTTGCCCGCGAAAATCGCTTTTAACGAACAATCTTTTCATCTCGCAAACACCGTCTTCCAATCTTCTGAGCGCGATACAGCCCGCGAGATTGGCGTCCACGAAGGCGAGCAATAATCTGCCGTCGGGCGCGGCGTATTTGTCCGGCAAATTTGCAACTTCTTCGTCAAAATTCTGAAAGCAAAGGTTCATCCCAAACCACGCTTCATATTCGCGGAAAAGATTGCGCGCGGCTTCGATTTGTTCAACGGTTGCGGCTTGAATGATTTTTATCGGCATCGTAAAAGAGAAAAAGACCCGCTTTTAAACGAGTCTCTCGATCAAATTTTTGTAATTTTTCCAAAGTTAGTTCGGAAGCGTTTCGAGTTCATAATTTCTTGCCAGACGATTGACTTCTTTCCGAATATTGCTCCAACGCAATTTAAGGGTTTCGTTAAATCTGCCGCGCAGCATAATTTCGTTGACCGGATTTGCCGACCGGACGATTTCCTCGATGACCGGTCGCGACTGCTCGAAGCTATCGCCGGTATCAAAACGCCGTTTGGCATCGTCGAGCGCTTTTTCAAATTCCTTCATCCGGTCGTTGATCCGCGTTTCGCGGTCGCTTCCGTCAACGCGGCTGTCATCGAGATAATCGTCGAGCGCGCGGCGATAAATATCGGTTTCGTTTTCCAAACGCTTGATAATTTTCCGCGCCTCCTTTTTGCTTAAATTCCCGTAACTCTGCGCTTTGATTTCACCGGCATTAAAAACAAACGCGAAAATAAAGGCAAAACCGATTGAAAACGACAAAACTAAAAACTTTTTCATAAATCCTCCTTGTTCTTTTCCGCCGGACTTTCCTCTAAGATATTCAAAAGAAATTCGGCGGTTCGTTTTCAATTTTCACATATTTTCTCAGACAAAGCCAAGCTTTTTTAATTTCTCCAGCGTAATTTCTTCGTCCTTTTTTTTGCCGTAAAGCAAAATTCGTTCGACATATTTAGCGATCACGTCGGCTTCGAGATTGACCTCGTCGCCTGATTTCAGGGTCGAAAGATTCGTCAGTTCCCACGTTTTCGGAATCACCGCGATTTCAAAAAAATCCGCGCCGAGTTCGGCGATCGTCAGACTGATGCCTTCGACGGAAATCGAACCTTTATAGACTAGATATTGTCCGATCTCGCGCGGAAACGAAACGCGAACCGTCCAAAAATCGCCGTTTTGCACGGCGGAAATAAATTTCCCGCGGGAATCGACGTGCCCTTGCACGAGATGCCCGCCGAGCCGTGTGAGCGGCGTCACGGCTCTTTCCAGATTTACTTTCGCGCCTGTTTTTAATCCGCCCAAAGTTGATTTATCGAGCGTTTCCTGCGAGACATCCGCCATAAAGCCGGCGGCGCTGACATCCAAAGCCGTCAGGCAAACGCCGTTGACCGCGATCGAATCACCGTCGTTCGTGCCGTCGGTCACAACCTGCGCCGAAATCCTTATTTTTGCGCCGTTCGCGTGTTTGTCGAGCGCCGCGATTCTGCCAAGTTCTTCGATAATTCCCGTAAACATTAAGCCCTCTTTTTACTTTTATTTATCAAGTTTTATCAAGTTGTTTCGAGTAATTTCCGTTTAATATTTTGTAATCTAAGTTTCTTGATATTTTTCTTGGCGGCTTGGCGGCTTGGCGGGAAATTAAATTTTTCATTTCAGACAAGTTAATTTCCCGCCAAGCCGCCAAGCCGCCAAGAAGAAATTCTTAACAAAATTAAATTACAGAGTATCTAACTTATTTACTCCAAATAACGCGATAAACCGCACTAACAGATACATTTCTAAAGACACCATAAAAGGTCGTAAATTATCATACTTGTTGGTCAAATAAGTATTTTACCGGGTTTCGGGTTTCGCCGGTTAATTTTCCTCCTGCCAATCGTTCTCAGCTTCACGGCATTTTTCGCAAATTAACAACTCCATTTCATTTTCATCTTGAAACACACAGCCGCCCATCACGAAACTATTGGCATTCGGAAACAACCTTTCCCGCGCTTCGACAAATTTGTCGTCAATAGAAAGTAATCCGTAATGAATCGGCACATCTGCCGGTTTGAGAATGTCGTCGTGAATTTCACATTTTTTCGCTTCCATACTCGTTTTTAGCACATGAATTGTTAAAACTGATTACCCGTAAAGTGATACTATGTTTCGTCATTTGTATTTTTCACCAACTTCCATCATGGATTACGGCTTATTACACGGTAATTAACACTCCGCGAGATATTCCGGATAACACCTCAGTTCCACGGCTGGCTACGACATATTCTACTACACTCAATTTTACAGTCTAAGCAAAAAATAGTTCTTTTTGCTCACCTTTCTTTAGCCTCCTTTTATTCATTTCATATCGTTAGTAAATATTTCATCGCTTTTGTTATAATAACGGCGATGTTTCGACGCTTATCAATCAGTAAAGGCTTGATTGCTCTTTTACTTATCCTTACTTTTATTTGGAGTTGGGCGGCTTGTTCTCTGATATGTAGTGAATTAACCGAGCGTTACGAAAAACAACTGGTTTCAATAATCGATCAATCCGGCGAAACCTGCCTGATTGCCGTTGATCTCGAAACTTGTCCGATAAGGGCAACCACGGCGCTTATTGAAGCGCGGCAACCGGTTGTCGCTCACACTGTTGCAATTGAACATAAAGCTGATTTTCCGGCACACGAATTTTTATTTATCCCAACATCAATTTATCCGGCAGACTTAAATCAAAATTCTCCGCCTCGTCTCAAGTCAGAACCTCCGCTTTTTCTTCGTCACTGTGCTTTCATAATTTAATACTCCTTTTTTTGAACGCTTCCTTTCTGCGCTCGCATTTTTGCGTGTGTCAACCCGTTTATAAATAAACCTTGGAGTTATCAAGAATGAAAAGATTTTACGCGGCGCTGGTGTTTTTAATTGCACTCGGTTTTACTTCCGCACCGGCGCAAGAAACAACCAATAATAAAAATTCAGTCAAAGTAGTCATTAAAAACGAAGCGACCAAAGAGGCGGTTGCCGGTGCGACCGTCATCATTAAAGAAACTGAGATTACCGCTACAACAGATGCCGCCGGCAAAGCCGACTTATCAGGTATTCCGGACGGCGAGCAGACATTGGAAATTTCTGCCGCCGGTTTTGAAACCCGGGAAATAAAACTTACTTTTCCGCTGACTGACCAAATTGAGCGAATAATTTTTATTAAGGTCAATTTTGAAGCCGGCGAAGTCGTTATCAACACGACTCGCACCGGACGCGAAATCGACGATACGCCAACCAGGGTCGAAGCGATTGACGAGGAAGAAGTTGACGAAAAAACCAATATGCGGGCGGCGAATGTCTCGATGATCCTGTCTGAGAGCACGGGCATTAAAGTTCAACAAACGTCTGCGACATCTCAAACACAAAGCATTAGAATTCAAGGACTCGACGGCAGATATACGCAAATTTTAAAAGATGGCTTTCCGGCGTTCGGCGGTTTCTCCGGTAGTCTTAGTTTACTTGACATTCCGCCGCTCGATCTCAAACAGGTGGAAATTATCAAGGGCGCATCGTCCACGTTTTACGGCGGCGGTGCGATTGCCGGAGTCGTTAATTTCATCAGCCGTGAACCTGAAGAAGAAATGGTGACAAATCTGATTTTCAACCAAACATCAGCACTTGGAACCGATTTTTCGATTTTCAATTCCCGAAGGTTTGAACACGTCGGTTATACCTTTTTGGGATCGGTCAATTATCAAAAAGAATACGATGTTGACGACGATAATTTTACCGAATTGCCGCGCACCAATTCCTTTAGCTTAAATCCGCGTTTTTTCATTTACCCTGATGATAAAACGCGTTTGATGATCGGAAATTCAACTACCTATCAAAACCGGCAGGGCGGCGATCTGTTCGTGATCCGGGGAAAGCCGGATAATTTACATCAATATTTCGAGAAAAATAATTCTTTCCGCAATATTACGACAGTGCAGTTTGACCGTGATTTTGAAGGCGGTCGGCGGATCGTCGCGAAGCAAAGTCTGGCAGTTTTCAACCGTAAGATCGAAATTCCGAATTACCGTTTCAACGGTCGGCAATTTAATTCCTACACCGATATTTCCTATTTTCATCCGGTCAAAAATCACGCGCTGATCTTCGGCTTTAATGCCGTTTATGACCAATTTAGGGAAAAAGATACTTCAATAATTGCTGGTAACAGGCGCGACGAATCCAGAACGACATTCGGCGGCTACGTTCAGGACAGTTTTGACCTGACGAAACGCGTTTCGATTGAAGCCGGTTTCCGGCTTGATAGGGTGAAAGATTACGGCACGTTTGCACTGCCGCGCGTGTCGCTGCTCTATAAATTCACCGATAAATTTAGCAGCCGGATCGGCTTCGGCTTAGGTTATAAAACACCGAGTATTTTCACCGAAGAAGCTGAAACGCTGCTTTTTGAAAATGTGCTGCCGATTGGCAACGCCTTAAAAGCTGAAAAAAGTCGCGGCGGCACGCTCGATTTCAATTACCGGAAGACCGTCGGCGAGAAGTTTTCGTATGCCATCAACCAGATGTTTTTCTATACCGAAATCAACGATCCGCTTGTGCTGCTGCCAAACTTAAATGGAACTTACACTTTTACCAACGCTAAAAATTCGGTTAAAAGCTCCGGGTTTGAAACAAATGTCCGCGCTTCCTACACAATCGTAAAATTATTTGTCGGTTATACCTTCACTAATGCAAAGGCGAGTTATTTGACTGGCAATCAAATCCTGCCGCTGACCCCGAAAAGCAAAATCAACTCGTCACTGGTCTTTGAAAAAGAATCAAATTTCAAAGCCGGAATCGAAGCCTATTACACCAGCGCACAGTTTTTAAGTAACCGTTTCCGAACAAAACCTTATTGGGTAATGGGAATTTTCGGTGAAAAGACATTCGGAAAATTCAGCCTTTTTATCAATGCCGAAAACATTACCGACACGCGGCAAAGCCGTTTCGGACAAGTGGTTTTCCCGCCGTTTAATAATCCGACTTTTGCAGAAATTTACACGCATACGGAGGGCAGAGTGTTTAACGGCGGAATTAAGATCAGGCTTTAAGAAGGTGAAAATATGAATGTTCAAATTCTAAGTCCAAAGACACATTGC
Organism: uncultured Acidobacteriota bacterium; assembly: GCA_902826505.1. Taxonomy (GTDB): domain Bacteria; phylum Acidobacteriota; class Blastocatellia; order Pyrinomonadales; family Pyrinomonadaceae; genus JAFDVJ01. The sequence continues at coordinate 669 of CADEFG010000013.1, read as the reverse complement.
CGCCATTATGCATTGATTAGCTAAAACGGAATTTTAGGCGACAGCTTTGAAAAGATGGTAAATTATTCAGAATGCAGCTTGACCCTTTGATCAAAATAAAATCGATCAGTCATTTGTATGAGGTTCTTCCTCTCGATCAGCGAATCACGGTCGATGTCCTGCGACAAATAATAATCGCGCACACGCCTTTGACCTGTCAGGAGAAAATATCTTATAACGTTCCGTTTTTTTACGGAAACAAGGGAATTTGTATCATCTATCCGGCTTTTATCCCGAGAGGCGGAATTAAAAAAGGTGTTTTGTTGGGATTCTGGTATGGTTATCTGCTTAAAGATGCGGATAATTATCTGACCCGTGGAACCAACAAACAAATCTTTTATAAGATCTTCAATTCGGTTGAGGAAATAAATGAAAAAGCAATCGCCAAGCTTTTGAAAGAAGCGGTCAAACTGGATGAAAAATGGATTGGTAAAATCAGGAAAACGAAACTTAAACCTTAACCCAACGGGCACCGAGATCTGTCATTATGACCCCGAACGAAACGATCTATTTTATTAATCAAAATTCAGATTTGCTCAAAGCCTGGCGCGAGCTTTCAGAATCGCAAAAACGCGCGGTTATCAAAGCCTGCGAGACGGCGGAAGAAAGCGAGGTGGAAAGAATTATCAA
>CADEFG010000012.1 GCA_902826505.1 uncultured Acidobacteriota bacterium | reverse complement strand
CGAGGTCAAGTCCGGTAAAAACGACCTCGGCAACGATCGTCCGACCGTCTTCGAACGGAATCGCGCCGTAATTATTGAGAATCCTGATCTGTTTCGGGAGTTTTGAATCCTGCGCATAAACTTCAAGCCCGGCAAGGAGAAAGAATAAAGCAAACGAGGCAAAAACAACCTTTTCCAATTTCATAAAAAACCTCCTTCGAGCAATTGCGGCTCAGAAATCCTAAAAAAGTTTAATTGTGACAAAAAAGTCGGAGATTACTGCTTCTTAATTTTCTCTGATGCCCGCCGGGCGCAAACGGTTTCTTCCGGCACGAAGAATTTGCTTCTTAAATTTGCGTTACTCGGCTTTAGCAGCCTGTTATTTAGCTGGCGCAGCGTGATGCTTGTCTCCGGCATCGCAAAACTTAGCTTGCGTCGCGCGTTTCGCAAGCTAAGTATTGCGATATTTGGCTTTCGGTTCACGCTACACTTTTTCAGTAACGCGCGACTAAGATTTAATGGCGCGGCTGCCAAAAGAAATTCCCTAAACTTAAGCGCGAACAGCTTAAACCGGAGCGCGGAACCTTCCTCGTCCGCATGATTGGCGAGAGCCAATCAAAGACACTCGCGCATTACTTAGGGTTTTCTGTAAAGTATTTTACGCCGCTTACGCGCCGTTGCGGACGAGGAAGGTTCCGCGCTCCGATTTGTCATTAATTTTCTTCTTTGAGAACATATTTCCTGTAATACGCGCTGCCGAATTTCCATTGATCCGCGCTTTGACATAGTTTTGCTTTGACGGGATTATTTTCAATATAGGTGATCGTTTTTTCGTAATGTTCGCGGTTGCGAATATACCGGTCAAAATAATCTTCCTGCCAGAATTTACCGCTTTTTTGTAAGAGTTTATTGGCTTCGTGCGATGTGAAAGATTTGAACTTTTTCATTATTTCGGAGATTGAATGATTGTTTAACGGCTTGATCAGAAAATGCGCGTGATTCGGCATCACAACCCAGGAAATGAGTTTGTAGCGCGTGCCGCCGTGATAGAGTAAAGATTCCTGAACCTGCGTGGCAAGGCGTTCGTCTTTGAGATAACACGCACCGTAACTCTGGTCTAAATAGGCTTCGTAGCGATCATTGAGTATCATTCTTGCATTTTCATCTTTTTCTTTTTCGAGTTCCGTCTTCCATTTCACCAAAACCTCTTGCGGTAGCGCATCGCCCAAATGAATCGTCACAAACTGACAAATCTCTCCGCCATCAAAATGCGGTAAATATCCGCGACGATGCCAACCTTTCGGCTCGCTGGATTTTCGATTTGTAAACATATTTTTTAGTCGGAGCGCGGACGGCTCGTCCGCCAGCGTTTGCAAAACGCTAAATGAACTTCATTATAGACAATTTTACATATTGCAAAAGTGTGTTTTGTCCGGCTCGCGTCGAACAGGCGGACGAGATAAACGATAAATCAAAAAGCCGGACTCTGCAAACAACTTGTTTAATTTTGGTAATGCGGTTTTGGTGTCAAATATTGAAAGATTAAATACAAGTCGCAATTAATCAAATATAAAGCTAAAAGTCGGAACGCTGAACATTGCTCACCTGCCAACACGTAGAACTTACTAAACTGCTTCGATTTTATTAAATCTTGCGTTATCGCGAAGGCTTTTTTAGATTGCTCGGGCAATCCAGGCGGACGAGCCGTCCGCGCTCCAATAAGTATTATTAGATTTATTTTTCTTCGCCAGCCTTTTTCGCGATCATTCGTTTGTAATAATCCTTGATGTAATCCTTCATCCAGACCTGCCACCAGCCGATGCCGTGGAGTTTGGCTTCGCGGTTTGCCTGAATTGCCGTCCAGCCGTCAAAGAGCATTCGATAGACCGCGACGACCGTGCCGGTGCGGTCGGCGCCGCGTTTGCAATGGATAAAAACGGGATGATGTTCGGGATTGCGGATGACTTCGAGAACAGCATGAATCTCTTCGTCCTTGGAGGCGAACCAATTGCTCAGGTGAAGATTTATAAAACGCAAGCCGTGGGCTTCGGCGTGTTCTTTTTCGCGTAAGACCTTTTCGCTCCGGTCGCGGAAATTGATGATTGTTTTGATACCGAGTTCCGCCAGTTGTTTGATGCCTTCGACCGTCGGTTGTCCCCCGCGAAAAAGATGTTCGTTGATCTGATGAAAGTTCGGCAGATGTTCGTTCTTCGTTTTATTGTCGGTTGTTTTGCTCATTTTGCTGAAATCATTTTAAATTTATTCAAAAATCTCCGCAATTCGTAGAATATAACTACCCATACGGGTGGTAAACGAAAAGCAAAAGAAAACAAATATCGCGTTCGTAGAAGCAGCTACGGAAATTTTTTTTATTTATCGCCGGCGCCGGCGATAACTTGGTTTCCGCATATTTTCAATCATAGATTGGCTAAAAAAGCCCGAAAATTAATTGTGTGAGGTTATTTTATTATGGCAGACGTTAAGAAGAGCGGAGTTTTTACACTCTGGCTTGTCAATTTAGCACCGGGAAATGAATTCTACTGGGGCGAAGGAACGATGTGGTCGGTCGGCAATCATTTAAGAGATATGTTTCAAAAGGTCGTCAGTCACAAATCGTCGCCTTTTGAACGGTTTCATTATACGTGGGAACGCGGTGTCGTTCAGCAAACCGATGTGGTCGTTTATTTTCTGGCATCGCAAGCCGACAGCATCATCAAGGAAAAATATAAAGCCGTCCCGAAACATAACAGCGGTTCGGGCGGTACGTTTCCTTCGGCGGGCGGAATGCTTTCGGAAGTTTATCTGCGGGCAATGGAAGGCGATTTTGCCTACAGTCGTCTGGTTGCCAAGCTTGCTTTTCACGAATGTATGCACAACAAGATCGATGCCGCCGCCGGTTCGACAACGGCGGACATTCACACCGGCGACGGTTTGGCAGCCGCGACGATTTCGAACGGCACCGACCTGACCGATGCCAACATCAGTCTGATGGCAGCCAATCTCGGCAGAAATGTCATTCAGCACACCGAAACAATGAGCGCCCAGACCAAGTATTTTTTCTAAACAACGGAAAAATCATAACGATGTATTTAACTCAAATTACCGGTCATTGAGGCTTTGCACAAAAAGTCGGCACGGCGCGTTCGGGAATCGGGAATCGAAAATCGGAGATCGACTAAAACCTTAAAGATTTAAGTGAACCGGACATTTTGCTTAACGATTGACGATTGACGATTGACGATTGACGCGCTTTATGACGTTTTTGTGCAAAGCTGCCCACAGCAGTTTAGAGCCCAGGCTAAAGCGCGGGCTCTAGACAATCCGACAAAATTGATTTATCAAATCACTTCTGTAGATCGCGGTCATAATCGTTGATAAAATCCTTCATCCAAAACTGCCACCAACCGAATCCGAAACGTTTCGCTTCGCTGTTGGCGCGTTCCGCCGTCCAATCATCAATGGCAATCCGGTAAACGGCGATGACCGTGCCGGTCCGATCCGCGCCGCGTTTGCAATGTACAAAGACCGGCTGATTTTCGGGCGTGTTGATCAGTTTCTCGATTTGCGCAATCTTTGCGTCATCAGGACCAAACCAATTTTTCAAAGGAATATTGATGAAATTCAACCCGGCATTTTGCGCCCAACGCGCTTCGGTTTTCGCTTTTTCGTCCGCGCCGCGCAGATTGATGATGGTTTTCACGCCCATTTGCGCCAATCTTTTTATCCCGGCTTCGGAAGGTTGTCCGCCGCGATAAAGTTTCGCGTTGACTTGCGAAAAATTCGGTAAATCGGCTTTGTCCGATTGTTTTTGCGCCGGAACCAAAACGGCAAACAAAGAAGCGATCAGCATCAACGCCGAAATGCGCAGGGCATTGGATTTTGTAAAATTTATCATTGCTGCTTTGAAATATGAATTATTTCTCCCGGTTCCTCAAGTTTAATCGAGATTTATTGCCGAACGATGATAACGCATGACAGTGTTCGGATCGGGAAGCAACGATGTGCCCGCAGCACTCTTGCCGTCGTAATCAATGGTCGAAAGCACATAACGCATACTTTCAAGCCGCGCTTTTCGTTTGTTGTTTGCCTTGACGATGATCCACGGGCTAAAACTCGTGTGCGTTTTGCTGAACATCAATTCTTTATAGTGCGTATAGGAATCCCACATTTTCTGCGCTTCGGCATCGATCGGGCTGAGTTTCCACTGTTTTAAAGGATTGACTTCACGCGACTCGAAACGTTTTAACTGCTCGTCCTTCGAGATCGAAAACCAAAACTTGATGACCGTCACGCCGTCTTCGTAAAGCATATGTTCAAATTCCGGAACCTGCCGCATAAAATGTTCATACTGCTCGTCGGCGCAAAATCCCATGACCGGTTCGACCACGGCGCGGTTATACCAGCTGCGGTCAAAGAAGACAAGCTCGCCGCGATTCGGCAGCTGCCGGATATAGCGCTGAAAATACCATTGACCGGTCTCTTCCTCGGTCGGTTTCGGCAGCGCCACGATACGCAGGGCACGCGGATTAAGATGTTCGATAAAACGGCGAATCGTCCCGCCTTTGCCAGCGGCGTCGCGTCCTTCGAAGATGATCGCGATGCGCCGCCGTTTTTCCTGCACCCAGCGCTGCATTTTGACCAGCTCGATCTGGAGTTTCTCAAGTTCTTCCTCATATTTTAATAAGGCGGCGATTTTCTTCGTGTCGAGATTGCGATCCCTGAGTTTTTCGATAAAAGCCGTTTGCGAACGCACCGAAAGCAGATCTTCGAGCGTCAGATAAACCTCGCGCTTATCCAACTCATCCGTCACCTTCGCTTCGATCTTCGGTAACTCTTCCAATTCCGTGACAGTTTTTGTATTTCCGTTGTTTATTTCAGTTGCCGTAATCATAAATCTCTTCTCCTGTTCTAGTTTTATCGGATAATAAGGCGCGAACCTCGCCATTATTTCTCATTGTAGAGCTAAAAATCATGAATGTTAATTAATAAGCGGCTTAAACATTATGAAATCTTATGCCCAAGTCAACAAGGAAATCTACTATCTCAACAAAAGTCGGCTGAATTAGGTTTCGGAATCAGAAGTTTGCAGATGCGTTTCGGCAATTTTCAGCGCTTCGAAAATATCTTTCGCGAAACATTTTCGACCGGCGGTTTCGACAAAACCGCTTTTCCGCATGACGCGGTAAACGTTGCGCGAAACCCCTGAAAAAACCAAAATGTAATCATTATCTTTTGCTTCCCCGGCGAGTTCTTCCAGAATATGAATGCCGCTCGCGTCGATCGTCAGAACGTGGCGCATTCTTAAAATCAAAACCTTCGGTTTGTTGGCGACGATCCGGATCGATTCCTTAAATTGGCTGACCGCGCCGAAAAAGAGCGAACCGTAAATCTCGAAAACCTCGACGCCCGCCGGGATTTTCAGATCCGAAATATCACGCGTTTGAATTTCCTCGTCTTCTTTGAGGTTTTCGGTGATCAGATCAACGTGCGTTTCATCGGACATCTTTTGTAAGAATAAAAATCCGGCAAGCAGGATTCCGACCTGAATCGCGACCGTCAATTCGATAAAAACGGTTAGAAGAAATGTCGCGAGCAGCACGGCAATATCGCCGCGCGGACTTTTAAAGAGATGCGTAAATTCGCGCCATTCGCTCATATTGTAAGCGACGACGAGCAGCACGGCGGCGAGCGTCGCCATCGGGATCATCGCCGCCCAACGCCCGACAAAGAGCAGCACAAGCAATAAAAAAACGCAGTGAATGATCGCCGAGACCGGAGTTTTCCCGCCCGATTTGATATTGGTCGCGGTGCGCGCGATCGCGCCGGTCGCGGGAATTCCGCCAAAAATTACCGAGACGATATTGCCCGCGCCCTGTGCGATCAGCTCCATATTCGAACGATGCCGCGTGCCCATCATTCCGTCGGCAACGACCGCCGAGAGCAGCGATTCGAGTGCACAAAGAATCGCGATCGTCAGCGCGGGCGAAAACATCTGCTGAACGAGTTCCCACGTCACGACGGGCAAATGCGGAGCGGGAATCGAACTCGGCACACCGCCGAAGCGCGTCTCGATCGTTTCGACCGGCAGGTTAAAAAACTGTACGACAAACGTCGCCAGGAGAATCGCGACGAGCTGTCCGGGAATTTTCCGCGTCACGCGCGACCAGAAAACGATGATTAAAAGCGAACCCGTGCCGACGGCGACCGAATACCAGTTCAACGTCGCGATATTTCTGGCATATTCGATCCATTTCGCGACAAAATCGGCGGGCACTTTCTCGATCTTGAGTCCGAGAAAATCGCTGATCTGCGACGAAAAGATGATCAGCGCGATGCCCGACGTAAAGCCGATCGTCACCGGGTAAGGCACGAATTTGAGAAACGCGCCCATCCGCATCAAGCCCATGATCGCCAGCATCACACCGGCGATCAAGGTCGCGACCGCCAAACCGTCGTAGCCGTATTTCTCGACGATCCCGTAAACGATGACGATAAACGCGCCCGTCGGACCGCTGATCTGCGCCCGCGTGCCGCCGAGAACCGCGATCGTCAAACCGGCAAAGATCGCCGTGTAAATTCCCTGTTCGGGTTTGACGCCCGAGGCGATCGCGAGCGCGATCGCGAGCGGAATCGCGACGACACCGACCGTCAGACCGCCGAGCAAATCGCCGTAAAACAATTTGCGTGTGTAGCCTTCGCGCAGGACGGCGATCAGTTTGGGTTCTAATTTTCGATACATACTTTGTGCCGTGCGGGAACGATTCAATGATACGGCAAAATGATTTTTTGGCAATCTGTCAGTTCACCATTCAATTTAACACCAAAATAAACGAATCGTGCCGATCAGCCATTGAATCACCGGAGCAAGCAAGCAAGTTTTACACTTGAGCATTTCGATCGTGAGGGACAAAAAAGTTAAGCGCCGCGTGAAAATATTTTCGAACAATCCAACTGATTTACAAATAAGACTTGACGAAATCGACCGGCGTGTGAGACTTTCGGAAAGAATCTCATTAAATGTTTTTTGCAAAAATTCGGAGACTATTATGTTAAAAAAATCTTTGATCTTTATTTTTATACTCCTCGCGTGCTCATCCTATTCATTGGCGCAAAAAAAGGATAACAGCCTTTTTAAAATTGCCGTTCCCGAAAAGAACTGGACTTTGGAAGTCAGCCTGCCCGGTTTTTTCGTCACGAGAAATGCGGTCAGCCCCGATAATCAAAGCGGACGGCTCGATGCGGAGATCGAAAGCGAGGGTTTTCGGCTGACGATCATGTGGGTTAAAACCGTCGAAAAAGGAACGAGCAAAGAATTACGCGATTTAGCCTCGAACAAGCTTAAACAAACCCCGATCGAAAAAGACGGCTTCGCGCCTTCCGAATACAAGGATTTCCCGATGCTGGAATATTTGGTCAAAGAGTTTCGCGGCGTAAAATTGAACCAGAAACATTACAACGCTTATATTGCCAAAGACGGTGTTTGGATCGATTTTCATTTATCAAAGGTCGAATTTAAACCGGGCGACGAAAAAAGATTTTTCGCGCTTTTGGATTCCGTCAAATTCGTCGAAACAAAACCGTAGAAAAATCGCCAACCGCCGAAAATCGAAACAGCACTCCGCCCGATCCGCATTTAACTTATCATTGTGCTTTGTGTCCGCCGAAAAAGCGTTTCACGGCGGGTTATCCGAGAAAAAATCACAAAAACACAGTTTTCTGAAATAAGGACAAACTACAAGTTTAGAAAAACGTCACTTCTAATTTCACTCTCACCAAAACATTCCTATTTCAAAACGAGCAAAGCCTTATCGGGCGCGTCCGTCAGGGCATCAGTGGCTTTCATCTGGATATAAAATTCGCGCAGAGAGGTTTTGGCTTCGGTCAACGCCAATTCGCGAAGCCCTTCAAGATCACGGCGGTCAAAATTTGCGTTTGTTTTCCAAATCCGCACGGCATCGCTAATTTTTCCTTTTTTGGCGGCGGCAACGGCGATTTTGCCGAGTTTGTTTACGCCAAAATCGAGATCATCGGCGGATAACTTCTCCGCTTTCTGCCAATCGCCCGCGCCAATGTAGATTTCAAACAGATCGAATTTTATATCGTCGCGGTCAAAATTCACATCGCCGCCGGTAACCTCAAGCGGCGCGATCTTTAAACATTCTTCGAGCAGCGGAATCGCCCGGCGGTCTTCGTTTTCACCGGTCATTGCATCCGCCAAATGATAGGCGCGGTTCGCCACATCGCTTTTTGCCAACTCCGCCAGTTTATTCCACACCGCATCGCGTTTTTGCTTGTCCCATTGTTCGCTTTCCATGACATTGCCGATCAAATTGGCTTCGTCATAGCTCCAATCTTTACGGACGGCTAAAACCTTCGGCAGAAGATCGGTATTGACCGCAAACTCGTCGCGCAGCTCGTCAAAATCATCATTGATGATCCGCAGCAAATGATAGAGATATTTTGAATCGTTCGACGCCTTTGCCTTGATAAATTCATTTCTGAGAACGCGGACGGTTTCCTTGTCATCATCGCCGCGCCAGCCGATCCGGTATAAAATTTCCAAACGCGGGAACGACGCCTGTAGATCATTCGGTTTATACGGAAATTTTGTCAAAGCCTGCAAATATGTTTTCCAAACTAAGGCAAATTCTTTGCGACCGTCGTAATAAGCGGCGCGGTCGATCCAGTATTCGGGCGAATTTTCTTTTGCTTTTTCGTCCTTTAGCAATTTAGCTTCGACGACGCGCAAACCCGTTGCGGATTGAACCGCGCCGGCATTGTAAAAAGCATTGTCAGCCTGAATATCGCTCATGTCCATTGCCGTCAATTCTTCGACGAGCGGCTGCGCGAGCATCGCTTGATTCGTTTCCTGATAGATCTCGACGAGCGCTTTTTTCGTCCAGACGCGCAATTGTTTTTCGGGATTTTTGACGTTCGGATTAACAGCCGCCGAACGAAACGCGCGTTCGCCGAAAAGTTTCGCGTCCGTTTCGGTGTAAGGCAGCGAAAGCGATTTATTGAGAAGTTTGACCGCAATCGGCGGATAACTTTGTCGCAATAGTATCGCCAGATCGAACGCTTCATACGCCGTGTCGGTTTCGACGACATCGGCTAACCACGCGACATCCTGATCGTATCTGGCGTCTGAATTGACCGGAGAAATGATGACGACCGAGGCATTTATCCGCAAAGCCGAGGCTTGCAAATATTTTCGGACGAGCGAATAATCCGCCGGATTTTCGCGAATCTTTTGCGCGAGCTCAGCGGTGACCTCATGCGCCGTGCCGAGCGTCTGTTTTAAGTTTAACCAAAGATACCACCACGTTTCGTTTGTTTGCGCCCGCAATTTCAACCAGCTTTCCAGCTCGCGAAGCTCGCCTTTTTCGCGCCAACCGTTGATAAAATAAGCGGCGCGGTCGTCGCCGTTCACGGCAAATTCTTCGTAAAATATCTTCTGCGCGGGTAAATCATCGTCGGCGACGGCGCGGCGGACGACGCGAAAGACTTGTGACTGATTCGGCGCGGTCGGAAAAATTTTACCGATTTCGCGCAAAGTTTGGTGAACGCGCTCGCGATGACCGGCGCGCGCAAAAACGCTCAGTTTGACGAGTAAATCTTCGGCGTTCGCCGCGGATTTATCGCGCGACAATTCATTTGCCAATTCGCCGACATCGCGTTTCTGCAAAAGCCGCGCGACCTTGCCCTCGATCTCTTTTTCATCGAGATACGCGTAATTCTGCGCCGCCGCGTCAAACGTCAAAACGAACAAAACAGCTAACGAAAACGAAAAGATTTTCACTACGGTGACCTCCGAAGATTTGCGACAAAATTCAAAATTGCCTGACAATCAATATAGTGATCAATTGCGAACATTTTTGTTCAGCGAAAAGCCTGAAGGTTAAACAGACTCGCGACCGCTCGCTCTACTGATTGTTTCATTAACTTAAAAAATCTGATTCGCCAATCGCTTTATTAGTTGCAAAACGCGGAAAAACTTTTCTGCCGGGAAAATTAACCAAGTATTTTATTCGGAACGATTGCTCGATTGTCACGTCTGATATTACCCGACGTCATTAAATCGGTCGCTTTCAGCGACAAAATCTCTTATCTCAACCGAACTTACAATGTAGAAGCGATCTCAAAAACACTCTTGCCGCTTACTTTGCAGCTTGGCGTCTTGGCGGGAAACTTCTTTTTCTCCCGCCAAGACACAAAGTCGCCAAGAAAACGCAGCGGCTTTCGTCCGGCTAATTTATTTTGAGATGGCTTGTAGTTTAAATACCAAAATTACGCTTTGATCTTCGACGCAATTTCTTCGCGTGAAAAGGTTTCTTCATCGCCCGTTTGCAGATTCTTGACCTTGACCTGACTGGCGGCAATTTCTTCGTCGCGCATAATGATCGCCGTTTTGACGCCGATCGAATCCGCGTATTTAAACTGCTTGCCCATTTTATCGGCTTCCGGGTAAACCAGCACGCGCAAACCGCTTCGGCGAAGTTCGTTCGCCAATTTCAAAGATTCGCCAATCGTTTCTCCGCTCCAAACCGTCACTAAAACATCCGCCGAATCGGCTTTGAGCTTGCCTTCGGCGATCAATTTGTCGAACATTCCGCGTTCTTCCATGACAACCAGAATCCGCTCCAAACCGATCGAAAGCCCGCACGCCGGAATCGATTCCTTGCCGAACATTCCGATCAACCCGTCGTAACGCCCGCCGCCCGCCAGCGAACCCGCAAAATCAGGCACATTGACTTCCATAATCGCGCCCGTGTAGTAAGATAGACCGCGAGCGAGTGAAGGTTTAATCAGCACAGTACTTTTGGCGATATCACTGATTAATAAATTTCTTATATTTCTTAATTCATTTAATGACTTTTTACCTTCATTGTTTTCACCAACAAAGGTAGTGAATTTATCTAAAACTAATTTATTAATTGTTTCTAATTTATCAATCCAACTTTTATTTTTGTCATTTTGTTTAGCAATTTCTAGAGAATGTTTATCTATTTCAACAATCAAATCTAAATACTTAAGATAACTTTTGGTAAACCCGAAAGCGTTTAGCTCATTTACAACACCTTGTTCCCCTATTTTGTCCATTTTATCTAAAATGACTAAAAAATTTAATTGTTCTTCTTTAGGTATTGAGCAAACATCCAAAATTGCACTTAATAGTTTTCTGTGATTCAGTTTTACGACAAAATCCTCAAATCCCAATCTCTGAAAAATCTCACAAACCGCAGAAATCAATTCCGCTTCGACGATCATCGAAGTCGAGCCGATCGCGTCAACATCGCATTGGTAAAATTCGCGGTAGCGTCCGCGTGCCGGACGATCAGCGCGCCAGACGGGTTGGATCTGGTAGCGTTTGAAAAATTTCGGCAGTTCATGGCGGTAATTCGCGACGACGCGGGCGAGCGGAACGGTCAGATCATAACGCAGCGCGAGATCGGACAAACCTTTTTCGCCGTTCGCAAGATCGAGCTTTTCGCCGCGTTTGAGAATCTTAAACATCAGCTGATTGCCTTCTTCGCCGTATTTGCCCGTCAGGGTTTCGAGGTTTTCGACCGCCGGGGTTTCTAAGGGTTCAAAACCGTAGGATTCGTAAACTTCCCTGATGATATTGATGACGTAATTGCGCTTGCGAATATCGGCGGGCAGAAAATCGCGCATTCCCCGCGCCGGTTGTGTTTTACTCATAGATTTAATCGTAAATCGTAAATCGTCAATCGGCAATTGGCAATAATCATCAATTGTATTTCTTACCGATTGACGATTGACGATTTACGATTCACGAGGCATCAGCGGGAAAACGAATAGCCGATCGAAAAAACATTCGCGTTGTAGCCCGGATTAAAGTCCGACGTGTTGAAATTCGAGATGTGAAAATAGCGATAACTGAGCGTAAAAGCTTTTTCGGGCTTTTCGCGGCTTGTCGAGATATAAAGTCCGCCGCCGAAATCGCCCGTAAAATTATACCAGGTCGCTTCGGGCACCGGCATTTTTTGATTAAAGAACATCATGCCTGCGCCAACCTGAAAAAACGGCTTGAGGCGTTTGTTCGGTTTGAAAATAAAACGAAAATTCGCGGGTTGAAAACCGAAACCATACGCGGTTTTCCGAATGGTCGGCGATTCGGCGGGCGTTTCCGTGCCGGAAATATATTTCGGATTGGTAACTTCGTTGTTAAAAGCGACGGCGAGCGGCGTCAGCTCGAAAAAATATTGATACGTCACGCCGCGCACCGTCCCGATCGTTCGCGTAAAGCGCAGGTTGATCATCGAAAATCGGCGTCCGTCGGTGTTGTATTCCTTTCGTCCGCTGAAAAACACGGGCTGTATCGGCGCAAAAGCGGGAACTATCTCGATCTGTTTGGTGCCGCTTTTTAGCTTGAAAGAACGACCTTCGATCTTTTCCGAATCCGCGTCGTCCTGATCCGTCTTTTCAACCGCGTCTTTTTTATCCGCAGCTTCCGCCGGATTTTTGTCGGAAGTCTGATTGTCCAAAGAATTCTGCGCTTCGACCGTCAGACCGGCGGTCAAAAAAATTGCCGATAGAAAATAAATGTAAGCAAAAATTACAAACTTCTGCATTTTTTCTCCTTATTAAGAGTTTTAATGTATTGATTTTTTACACAATCAATCTTTGAAACTCGCTATAAGAATTTTCCGTGCCAAAAGTTTTAAATGTTATTTGGAAATTCGATAAGCCGTCAATAAAAACAAAACTTTGCCCGCGAAACACCCGAATTAAAAAACATCAAAGCATTTTTAAATTTCTTTTTAAATATCATTATAACCGGTTTTTAAGTTTCTAAAATTTTAGATTTACTTTGCGCCTAGGCTTCTCAAGCGGAAAATAATTAGTTTCTTAGCGCCACCAGCACCTTTGTGGGAAATGAACTTGTGTTAAATGAATAATTTATTTTCCCGCAAAGAGGCAAAGGCGCCAAGCCAAGAAGTTATGAAAACTTGAAAAACGAAGTAATAAGTATCTTTCGTGTTTTTCGCGGGCAACAAAACGGTTTTCAAATCAGCTGCTTGAATATTTCAGAACGTTTTCAGATAAATCTCTGAAAGCGTGACGTAGTTTTGCCAAAATCTTTGAATATTTTCGACCTCTTCGTCCGTGAGTTCGCGCCTGACCCGCGCCGGCGCGCCCAACACATAAGAGCGTTCGGGAATGATCGTGGCGGGCGTCACCAAACTGCCCGCCGCGATCAACGAATTTTTGCCGATCCGCGCGCCGTCCAGCACGATCGCGCCGATCCCGATCAAACTTCCCGTTTCGATATAACAACCGTGAATCGTCGCGCTGTGTCCGACCGTCACTTCCGGTTCGATGATCGTCGGAAAATCCGCGCCGCGCGAAACATGAATGATCGTGCCGTCTTGAATGTTCGTGCCCGCGCCGATACGGATAAAATTGACGTCGCCGCGCAAAACGCAGTTATACCAAATGCTCGCCCGTTCGCCGATCTCGACATCGCCGATAATCACCGCGTTTTCCGCGATAAACGCGCTTTGATGAATTTTCGGCGCGACATCTTGAAAGTTTTTAATCATAAATTTAACCGATCTGATTGCCGACGAAACACACAAAAGGAACAAAAATAAAATTAATCGCGCATTTAATGCTTTGTTTTTTAAATTTCGAAATGCTTTAAACTTAGCGCCTTAGCACAAGTTCATTTCCCGCAAAGGCGCTAAGGCGCTAAGAAAAATATCAAGAACTTAAAAAACATAGTATTTTTTAGTCTATTTCGGATGTTTCGCGGGCAAAATCGTTTGAATCTCTCGCTTTCTGAAATAAATCATATCGCTGGCGGCATTAATCGGCAAGATTTGGAGATTTGCGCCGATTCGTGGCAAACTCAGAATACATTCGATCGAGGAATAATTTATGGCAAAAACACCGAGAATTTTAGCTTTTGCGGGCAGTCTCCGCGAACACGCATACAGTAAAAGAATCGTTAAAACCGCGATCAACGGCGCCGAAAACGCGGGCGCCGAAGTGACCTATATCGATCTGCGCGATTTTCCGATGCCGATCTATAACGCCGACGATCATGAACAAAACGGCTTTGACGAAAATGCCGCCAAACTGCAAAGACTTTTGAGCGAACATCAAGGGCTGCTGATTTGTTCGCCGGAATACAACGGTTCATTGAGCGGCGCGCTGAAAAATGCGATTGATTGGACTTCGCGTCCGAGCAGCGAATTCAAAATGGGCGAGGTTTTCGGCGGCAAGGTCGGCGCGATCATGACCGAATCGCCCGGCGGTTTCGGCGGTCTGCGCTGTCTGGGACATCTGCGTTCGATTCTTTCGATTCTCGGCGTCAACGTTCTGGCGTCGGAAATCGCCGTCGGCAAAGTGCACGAAATGTTCGACGGCGACGACGCGGCGATGACCAACGCGGCAATGAAAAAACTTTTGGAAAGCTTGGGCGAATCGTTGGTTGACACGCTCCGCAAGCTCCACGGCGAGATCGAGGTCGTGACCGACACGCGCAGTTAAAATGATAAAAATTTTTATCAAAACGCTTTTCGCGCTCGGCGCGTTCGCCGTCGCCATTGCGGCGCAGACCGATTTGCCGGTTGTCACACGGACAAAAGCGATTACCGATTTAACGACGCTTTTGCCGGCGGCGGAAAACCGCCGACCGCTTTTGATAAATTTTTGGGCGACGTGGTGCGGTCCGTGCCGCGTCGAATTTCCGGAGTTGATCAAGATCGATGCCGAATACCGCGCCAAAGGTTTGGATTTCGCCATTGTTTCGCTTGATAATTTAGGCGCCATGGATTCGGTCGTCGCCGATTTTTTGAAAAGTTACGAATCAACGATGCCGTCGTATCTGCTTGATCTTCCCTCGCGCCGGGCAATTTCGAGAGCCATCCGCCAAA
The DNA here is from genome assembly GCA_902826505.1 of uncultured Acidobacteriota bacterium. Taxonomy (GTDB): domain Bacteria; phylum Acidobacteriota; class Blastocatellia; order Pyrinomonadales; family Pyrinomonadaceae; genus JAFDVJ01. The sequence goes on along the minus strand of CADEFG010000012.1, from coordinate 6,755 downwards.
TCGCGCCCGCCGCCCGCGACGGTTTTCCTTTGACTTTGCTTTTCGACGCCAGAGGGCGGCTCGTCTATCAAAAAAACGGTGTGATCGACGCAAAATTTTTGCGCTCGAAAATTGATAAAGTTTTAGCGGAAAAAACAAAATAAACGCGGCAAACTTATGACGGAACAAGCGGGAAAAACAGCCCAAAATCGTCCGCGGCTTCGGACGCTCGAAATCAACGAAACCGAACGTCACGCGAGCTGGCTCGAACTGTTTTTCGACCTCGTTTACGTGCTCGCCGTTTCGCAGATCGCGCATGTTTTGAGCGATCATTCGGACACTGCCGGATTTTTGAAATACGCCGCGCTTTTTGTTCCCGTCTGGTGGAGCTGGGTCGGTTTTACATTTTATGCCGATCGTTTCGAAACCGAAGAAACGGCTTACCGCGTCCTGACCTTTGCCGGAATGCTCGCGGTGACCGGACTTTCGCTGACGCTCGGCGACGCTTTTTCCCGGCAAGGCGATACGGCGTTTATCATCTGCTACGTTTTGGTGCGTCTCGTGCTGATACTGCTTTACGCGCGGTCGGCTTATTACATTCCGCTCGCGCGCTCGTTTTGTCTGCAGTTTATCGCCGGGTTTGGGATTTCCGGTGTTTTACTTTTAATCTCGCTGCTTTTCGAGCCGCCGTTTCGTTACGCGATCTGGGCGATCGCGCTTTTTTTGGAACTTGTGCCGCCGTATCTGAACCTCAGATTGGCGCGGATCTTTCCGATCGACCGTTCGCATATTCCCGAACGCTTCGGGCTTTTTACGATCATCGTGCTCGGCGAAGCGGTCATTGCGACCGCCAATGGCGCGTCGCGGGTCATGTGGACTTTTTCGACCATTTCGGCGGCATGTCTCGGATTTGCGATGGCGGCGTGTATCTGGTGGTTAAATTTCGATTTTGTCGAAGACAGCGCGATCAAATCCAGATCGATTCGCACGCGGTTTATTTATCTTTACGGGCATTTTTTCATCGTCGCGAGCATTGTCGCAATGGGCATCGGCGTTGAACATTCGATCAAGGAGAGCGGCGAAGCGCATCTCCATCTGCCGACGCTCTTGCTGCTTTGCGGCGGCGTCGCCGTCTTTTTTGCCTTTATCACGATCATTCGGATCGTCGCCGATGTTTGCTACCTCGTCAATGCGCGCCTCGCCGCGATCGCGGCGGCGCTTTTGCTGATCTATTTCGGACAATTTCTGCCGCCGCTCGCGGTGTTGGTCGTTTTGATGTTTTTATTTGCGGCAAGCGTCTGGCTCGAAACTCTTTACGCGCCGGAAAAACTCGAAACCGAGCAAATCTCCGGTTTAGAACCGTGCGCCCACGCCGACCAGATGACGATCTTTCATCCGCGCAGCGAAAACAGCTGCGAAGAATGTCGCAAAAACAATTACAAATGGGTGCATCTGCGTCTTTGTCTGGGCTGCGGACACGTCGGTTGTTGCGATTCTTCGGTTCATAAACACGCCACCAAACATTTTCTGGCGACCGAACATCCCGTCATGGCTTCGATCGAACCGGGCGAACATTGGGCGTGGTGTTATCCGGACGAAAGATTTGTGCCGCTGCCGCGAAGAGTTGGAAATAAGCCGCCCGAAACGATAAACTAATAATTATTCCAAATTTATAAGGGGTCAAAAATGAACGGATGCAAACATCTTGCGGAAATGAAAAAGGTCACACCGAGCGCGGACGGCTGTGAAGATTGTCTGAAAACCGGCAGCTGGTGGGTTCATCTGCGTTTGTGCGAAATATGCGGGCATGTCGGCTGTTGTGATTCATCGCCCAATCGCCATGCGACCAAACATTTTCACGCGACCGACCACGCCATCGTCAAATCGCTCGAACCCGGCGAAGATTGGGGTTACTGCTACGTTGACGATCTGTTTTACGAAACGCTTCCGAATGTTTAAGAAATTTTACCGACAACAGATTAGACCGATTACACGGATTATTTTTCTTTTTTCGGGTGCTTATGTTTATCGACCACTTCGCAGAATTTGAACTCTTTTAAAATCCTTGGTAAATCTGTGCAATCTGTATAATCCGTTGTCAAAAAAAGCTATGAAACCGACCAAAATTTTATTGCAAACGACGATTCCGACGACCGAAGACGATTGGCATATCGGCAGATTTTCGCTTCTTTGCGAACATCTGGCTTCGCTGAAAGACGAAAACGGCGACACGCTTTATGACTTGACGGCGCGCGACATCGAAAAGGACGAGCGCGGCAACGACCGGATTTTGAGCAAGTTGGACGAAACCGATTTCGATGAGCTGTGGCTTTTTGCGGTCGATACGGGCGACGGCTTAACAAAAGCCGATTGCGCCGGCATCACGAAATTTCGCCAGCGCGGCGGCGGAATTTTTTCGAGCCGCGATCATCAGGATTTAGGTTCTTCGCTCTGCACGATCGGCGGCATCGGCGCAGCGCATTATTTTCACTCGAAACAACTCGACCCCGAAAACGCGCGCAACTGCCGCGACGATCAGGACACGAAAAATATCGATTTTCCGAATTATCACTCGGGTTCGAACGGCGATTATCACCCGATCAATGCCGTCGGCAACGTGCACGAACTTCTAAAAAGATCGGACGGCAGCACAATCGAATTTTTCCCGTCGCACCCGCACGAAGGCGGCGTCGGCAAACCCGAAACGGATGATTCGGCGCGCGTCATCGCGACCGGCAAGAGCGAAGTTTCGGGCAAAGATTTTAATATGATCGTCGCTTTTGAACGAAGCGACGATCAGCACGGCAACATTTGCGGGCGCGGCATCGCCGAATCGAGCTTTCATCATCTCGTCGATTACAACTGGGATCTCGACAAAGGCTGCCCGACATTCTTAGAAGAACCGCCGGGCGACGGTTACAGGAAAAATCCAAGTGCGTTGAATGATATAAAAATTTACGTTGCAAATCTGGCAAAATGGCTCGCGCTGGTCAATTGATGATTTTTCAAACCCATATTCCGAAATCGCCTTTGAATCAATTCGTTGATTGTTTTATCTATCACGAAGCATTTGATCCGCCGCATTCGGTTGATCGTTTTTTACCCGATGGAAATGTCGAAATCATCATTGACCTCGACGACCGCCCGAAATTTATTTACGACAATGAATCGCTCAGGGAAATTCAGTCTTGCCGTCGTGTTTGGGCTTCCGGCGTCAGAACCGAACCAATCTCGATCCATTCCGGAAAAGACTCGAACGGAATGTTCATTATTGCCTTCAAACGCGGAATGGCTTACCCGTTTTTTCCTTTTCCGATGAACGAAATTTCCCGTTCCGTGGTCGATGCCGATTTGATTTGGGGAAATGATTTTGCCGATTTGCGGGAAAGAATTCTGGCAAATAAAGCCGACGCAAAAAAATTTCAAATCGTCGAAGGGTTTTTGCTTAAAAATTATCTCTCGAATTTGATCTTCAACCCCTGCGTCGAATACGCCCTGAACAAGATGATCGACCAGCCGCATCAAATTTCGCTCCGTGCGCTGAACGATAAAATCGGTTATTCACAGAAACATTTTATAAAACTTTTCAAAGACCAAATCGGCATCGCGCCGAAAAGCTATCTGAAGATCCTGCGTTTTCAAAAAGCCGTCAGCGAAATCGAAACGACCGGCGAGATTGATTGGGCTTTGCTCGCGCAGAATTGCGGATTTTACGATCAGGCACATTTTATCAACGATTTTAAAGCCTTTTCGGGCTTTTCGCCCGAAGAATATGCCAAACGAAAAAGCGGTTTTCTTAATTACATTCCCGTCGCCTAGGTAAATTTTTTCCAATACGACGCGGCGCGATTTTTCTAAAATTCAGGTGTTATGAAAAATTTTTACAACCATCAATTTATCAATTTTAAAAAACATAAATTCGTCATCCTGCTCGTTTTTGCGATGTTGACGAATATTTTTGGTCAAAATTACAAGATCGCTTACAACGTCGCACAAGATTCAAAAACTGAGGATTATGAAATTTATTCGATGAATTTGGACGGCACTGGCAAGAAAAATATCACAAATCACAAAGACGTCGCGTGGACGTATTACGCCTGGAAGGAAACGCTTTTTTTCATCAGCGATCGCGATGCCTGCAAGCGTTGCTTTTTTCTTTATGAGATGGACATTGGCGGCGCGGGTATCAGAAAAATCAGCGACTTGCAATTGGAAGACTCGTGGATGGGAAGCCGCCAAAACGGCGCGGAAATGATCGTTTCGGGCAGAATCGGAAAAGACGTTCGCTATCAGTTGTTTGTAATTGACCTGAAAACGGGAAAATACAAACAACTCACCGACGAAGCCGGCGCGGCATTTCGCGACCCGATATTTTCGCCCGACGGAAAACAGATCGTTTATGCCTACAAAAAAGAACGCACAAACCGCGCGATCAACGAAGAGCTTTTCATCATGAACGCCGACGGCACGAATCGGCGACAGCTGACGACTTATCCGAAAGATGATAAAACTGCCGAATGGCATAATTATCACGCCGGACCGCCGCGCTGGGTCAAAAAACATAATTTCATCACTTACAATTCCGTCCAAAACGGCAAAAGTTCGCTTTACGCCGTCACGCCCGACGGGAAAAAGAACTGGAAACTGACCGAAAACGCGCTTAACGAAGGTTGGCACGATTGGTCGCCCGACGGCAAATGGCTGGCAATCGAGATGAACGAAAAGGACGAAAAAGAATACGGCATCTGGCTGATGAACTGGAAGACCAAAGAAATCAAAAAGCTGACCGACGGCAAAGATTTCAAATTTCAGCATTCTCCCGTCTTTGTCGAAACAAAATAACCGACCGGCTAAAATTTAAATCACACCGTCAAACGGTTCTGGCGGTGTGATTTTTTTGCCGAGTAATCTAAAATGGAAAAAATGATTGATCTAAGAAGCGATACAGTGACCAAACCGACGCCTGCGATGCGCCGGGCGATGGCGGAAGCGGAAGTCGGCGACGACGTTTACGGCGAAGATCCGACCGTTAATCTTTTGCAGGAACGCGCCGCCGGGATTTTCGGCAAGGAAGCCGCGCTCTTTGTGCCGACCGGTTCGATGGGCAATCAGATCGCCGTCAAGCTTCATACAAAGCAAGGCGATGAGGTCATCATCGAAGAGCGCGGGCATATTTTTAATTACGAGATGGGCACGCCGGCGGTCGTTTCCGGCGTGATGATTCGCCCGGTGCGCGCCGCCGAGGCGAGCGGCATGCTCACGTGGTCGGAAATCGAACCGGCAATTCACGTCAATCAGCCGTATTATGCTTGTCCGACAGGATTAATTTGCCTCGAAAACTCGCATAATTTCGGCGGCGGCAGCGTCATGAGTGCCGCGCAAACCGACGAAATTTGCAATAGCGCCCATAAATTGAATATACCCGTTCATCTCGACGGCGCACGGATCTTTAATTCAGCCGTGGCGCAGAATGAAACGGTCGCGAATTTATCAAGATCGGTTGATTCCGTACAGTTTTGTCTGTCGAAGGGTTTGGGCGCGCCGGTCGGTTCGATGCTTTTGGGCACGAAGGATTTTATCAATGAAGCGCGTGTCTGGCGCAAACGCTTCGGCGGCGGCATGCGCCAAGCCGGAATTCTTGCGGCAGCAGGACTGATCGCGCTCGAAGAATCGCCGCAGCGTCTCCATATTGACCATGAAAATGCAAAAAGATTGGCGGAAGGCGTCGCGGGTTTGAAAGGCGTTTCGATCGACGCTGAAAAGGTCGTCACAAACATCGTCCTTTTCGATATTACAAAAACCGGCAAAACTTCCGCCGAGATCTGTGCGGCTTTGAAAGAGCACGACATTCACGCGATTCCCTTCGGCAAAGAAATTCGAATGGTCACGCATTGCGACGTTTCGCAAGCAGAGATTGAAAAGACGCTCAAAAGTTTGGCGAAAATCTTGTAATCACCAGTTTTTATGAGAATAGAAGCAATTATTGATTACTGGGAAGAAAATGTTTTGAGTTTTGATCCGGAAAAGATTCTGATTCGATTAAGAAATTTCTTTCCGCAGGTTGAAACAGATTGGATAGATCAAAGCCGGTATCGGCTTGAAAGGTTTTTTCAAACCGTTAAAGAAAAAGATTTAGAACCGCCACTGATAATAGTTGAAAAGAAATGGGAAGTGTTCAGTCGAAATACTCCGACATTTAAATTCAAACTTCTCACGGAACCAAATATTGAAATTACTGGCTTATGCAATCGGTGGCGAATCGAATTTGAATCACAACAAAAAATTGAAGCTGAAACTGAAAAAACAATCATTGAATTTTTGAAGTCAATCAGATACGGTGAAATCCGATCAAATATTCAAACCGATTTTTTTTGCAAGATTGATGAAGATAATAAAAACTATTGGATTTTAGAAGAATCCCTCTAAAAATTATTTTCACAATGGTACCTGCCATTAACTTAATGCTTTAATGAACTAAAAATAATTTTTATGAATTGCCGTCTGCTTGATGAATTGCCGTCTGCTTGATGAATTGCCGTCTGCTTAATGAATTGCCGTCTGCTTAATGAATTGCCGTCTGCTTTAGCTGACGGAAAAAGGTTTTTTGTTCTTGAAGGCTTGAGCGAATATTAAAACAAATAAAATTCCTTATTGCTTTAGCTAAACGCGACGCGGATGATTGATTTTTCTTATAAATTCGGCTCAAGCCGAAGATTTAATTATTAAATAATCGTCAGCTAAAGCAGACGGCAATTGATAAAACTCGATGGCAATTC
>CADEFG010000011.1:18521-21674 GCA_902826505.1 uncultured Acidobacteriota bacterium | reverse complement strand
TTGGTGTGGCGCCTTCAACTCTTGAATTTTGGAAGAGCCGTACGGCTTGAATTTTGGAGATGGAAATGAATATATTGAGTTGGATTTTTCGAATTGTCATCGCGGTTATTTTGTTGCAGACCTTGTTTTTCAAATTTACCGGCGCGGAAGAATCGAAATATATCTTTACGACCTTGATGGGCGAAAATGAAGCGTTCGGACGAATCGGTTCGGGCGTTGTCGAATTGATCGCCACAGTTTTGCTTTTTGTTCCTTCGACTAGCTGGCTCGGCGCTTTGCTTGCTTTAGGAACGATGTCGGGCGCGATTTTCAGCCATTTGACCAAGCTTGGAATTGTTGTCAAAGACGACGGCGGTTTATTGTTCGGCTTGGCGATCACGGTTTTCATTTTGAGTTTGGCGGTGCTTTTTATCAATCGCAGGGAAATACCGCTGATCGGGCAGATGTTTTTTCTGGGCGAAACCACCGAGCGGTAGCGACGTCGAAAATCTTTATAAAAAATGACTCAACCTTGGCAGATGTTGGAAAAACGCCGTTGGCTGTGGGTTTTCGGCGTTTGCATTTTTTTAGGGGCTTTCTTTTTTCTCGGTTTTGATTTGTTTCAAAGCAGTGATTATGAGGTATTGAAAAGCGGTGTTTTCGCGCCGCAAAATATCAGAGTCGAAGAGTTTTCAACCCTCGGGCTTTTTTTGATTTTTGCTTCGGCGACTTTGGTCAGCGAAGATCTCGCCTGTATTGCGGCGGGCATTTTGGCGGCGCAGGGGAAAATCAGCCTGACTTTAGCCGTTTCAAGCTGCGGTTTCGGGATTTTCGTCGGCGATATTTTACTTTTTCTTGCCGGACGTTTTTTTGGTCGAAAGGCGCTGGAACTAAAATTTATCAATTTTTTTATCCCGGAAAAAGCCTTTGTGAAAAGCTCACAGTGGCTCGAACGACGCGGGATGCAGACGGTTTTTATCAGCCGGTTTGTTTTTGGTCTGCGCCTTCCGCTTTATTTTGCGGCGGGTGTTTTGAAAACTTCATTTTGGCGTTTCACGCTTTATTTTTCGCTGGCGGTGGCGATTTGGACACCGATTTTGGTCGGTTTGACTTATTTGCTTGGCGCGGAAGCGGTCAAAACTTCGCTTTTCAACCAAAATCTGTGGCTCGGTTTAACTTTATTAATAATCGTTTTATTCTTTGTTGTCAGATTTTTACAGCAATTACTGACCTGGAAAGGCAGAAGAATATTGTTTGGAAAGATCAAACGCCGTTTTGTTTGGGAATTTTGGTCGCTGCGCGTTTTTTATGTTCCGGTCGTCTTTTGTATTGGTTGGCTGGCTATCAAATACCGCAGTTTGACGATTTTTACCTGCGCCAATCCGGCGATTTTGGCTAGTGGATTTGTCGGGGAATCAAAGGATCAGATTTTGCTCGGGTTATTTCAATCAGAAGCCGCAAAACCTTTTTTATTAAGTCATATATTGATTTCCAAAGAATTGTCGGCTGATGAAAAGCTCGGTCAAGCGGCGGATTTTATGACCAGCCGCGATTTGGATTTTCCGATTATCCTGAAGCCTGATGTGGGTGAGCGTGGTTTCGGCGTGCAAATAATCAAAAGTTCAGAAGAACTAGCCGAAAAAATTTCGATTTCAATTGAAAACCTGATTTTGCAGGAATTTGCCCATGGCGATGAAACGAGCGTTTTTTATTACCGGTTTCCAAATTCCGCCAAAGGAAAAATTTTTGCGATCACCGAGAAACGTTTTCCAAGCGTGACGGGCGACGGTCAAGCAACACTCGAAGAATTGATCTTGCGCGACAATCGCGCGATTTGTCTGGCAAATAAATATCTTGAACGAAACAGCGAAAATCTTGAAACCGTTCCCGAAAAAGACGAAAAAGTGCAAATTATTGACATCGGCACACATTCACGCGGCGCGATCTTCCTCGACGGCGGCTGGATGAAAACCGATGCTTTGGAAGAGAAAATCGACGCGATCTGTCGCGGCGTTGAAGGTTTCTATTTCGGTAGATTCGATATTCGCGTCAAATCTTTTGATGATTTCAGCCGCGCCGAAAATTTCAAGATCGTCGAGTTGAACGGCGTGACAAGCGAAGCGACGAGCATTTACGACCCGCAAAACTCGTTGCTGAAAGCCTACAAAATTCTTTTTCGGCAATGGCAGTTGGCGTTTGAAATCGGTCGGCAAAACAAAGAAAATGGTGCAATGCCAACAAAAATAAGCGATTTAATAAAACTCGCGCTCGGCAAAGAAATCCAAAATCCAAAATCTTCAATTCGAAATCCAAGATGTGCGTAATTTTTTTCGCCTACCGTCAGAAAACGGATTATCCTTTAATTTTGCTCGCCAATCGCGATGAGTTTTACGCGCGCCCGACTGCCGCGGCGCATTTTTGGGAGGACGCGCCCGAAATTTTCGCCGGACGCGATCTCGTCCATGGCGGAACCTGGCTCGGGATTACCAAAACCGGACGTTTTGCCGCGGTCACGAACTATCGCGATCCGCAGGCTCCGAAAGGAGGATTTTCGCGCGGCGATCTGGTCAGCGATTTTTTAAAAAATGACGACGGCGTTCAATCCTATTTAAAAACAATTCAAGGTCGAGCCGCCGATTTTTCGGGTTTTAATCTGCTGGTCGGCGAAATTAATTCTCAAAAAAGCGAGCTCGGTTATTATTCAAACCGCGAAAACAAAATTAGAAATCTCGAAAAGGGAATTTACGGTTTGAGCAATCATTTGCTTGATACGCCCTGGCAGAAAGTGAACAAAGGAAAAGCCGAATTGACGAAACTTTTGCAAAATAATGCGCTTGAAAAAGAAAAATTATTTGAAATCTTGCGTGACAAAACGCTTGCCGACGATAAAGAACTGCCCGACACGGGAATTGGGTACGAGCGTGAAAAACTGCTTTCGTCGATTTTTATCGAAACGCCAATTTATGGCACTCGTTCATCGAGTTTGATTTTGATTGACCGCGATCATAAAATTTCACTCAAAGAATTTGTCTATCATTGAATTGTTTTTCAAATTGTTTGTTTTATCGGCGGAAAAAGATATAATGCGGTGATTGAGCAATAACCAAATTTTCGTAGCGTCCGTTTTTATGAAATTTCTTAACAAAACTGGTTTTATTTATCTTCAAATTTTCA
>CADEFG010000011.1:0-18511 GCA_902826505.1 uncultured Acidobacteriota bacterium | reverse complement strand
CAACCACAACGTTTCGGTCAAACTGCCAATTTCCGATATGTATTGGAAGAGCGGCTTGCCAATGCGGAAATTTACTGCAACGGCAAAAAAACGACCGGAATTCGTTTAGACGTAGTTTGCGATGTCGATAACGACGCGGTCGCGGCACGCTTTTTTCGCGAATACGGCGCGATGTTTGTTGCCGGAAACGGCGTTCGATTTCCGGTCAAATGTGTTTTTGCAAACGATTCGGAAGTCCAGGCATATCAATCGTCGGCAAGTCCAAAAACGCAAAACATCGGCGGAACGACCATCGTTTTGCAGGAATCGGCGATGAATGCATTGCAGGATGCGATTTCGGAAGCCGCGAAAAAAAATCTGCGGATCACACCGCGCGGCGGTTCGATCGGCGCGAAACGTTCTTTTCAGGACACGGTCGATCTTTGGTATTCGAGGTTTAATCCGGCTTTGGTTTATTGGACGGGCAAAGGCAAGATCTCGCGCCGGGACGCCGATCTGGCGCGAGGCATGAATATTCAAAAACAAGTTGCGCAAGTTCTCGAATGGGAAAACAAAGGTTATTATTTCAGCAAAGATTTGAGCAAATCAATTCTTTATTCGGTCGCGGCGCCCGGTGCCTCGCAGCATATTTTTATGCTTGCGCTGGATGTCGAACAGTTTGGAAATAAAGCAGTTCGGGATATTTTGGCAAAGCACGGCTGGTTTCAAACCGTCAAAAGCGATCTCCCGCATTTTACATATTTGGGCGTTGAAGAAAATAAATTGCCGTCGTTTGGATTGAAACCCGTTTTTGCCAGCGGTCAAAAATTTTGGATCCCGAATCTTGATTAATTTTAAATTATTTAGAGGTGAAAAGGATGAATTGCCCGAAATGCAACACGCTCAACGATGATACAAATATATTTTGTAATTATTGCGGCGAAACATTTCTGTCTTCCGCCAATCTTCCGCCGACAATTTTGCAGACGCCGGTTGATTCGGAAAGCGTCAAACCGACCCAAGTTTTCCAGTCGCCGGTCAATCAAAACGACGAATACCGTTCAGACCCGACGGTTTTTGCCCCGCATCCGAATTTCAATCAATCGCGGGCAAACTTTAATCAATCAAACGCGAATTTTCAGGCGTCACAGGCAAATTTCAATCAACCGCCCCCGAATTTCAATCCATCGATGGCGGGTTTTAATCCCTCGATTCCATATATTCAACCGCCGCCAGCGCCGAAAAGCCGTTTAGGTTTATGGCTTGGTTTGGGATTTTTGCTGGTGCTTTTGCTGGGCGGCGGAATTGTCGCGGCGGTTTTGCTTTTGTATAAACCGGGAACCACTTCCGAAGTTTTGCCCGATCATCTGGGAATGTTTGTCCAAAACAACAATAAAACTGCGGTCGAAGAGATAAAAAAACAGGATTTTACAAATGCTTTTGAAGGCAAAGACAAAATCTTGAAGGATGAATCGATGCCGGCGCTCGAAAGCAAGCCGAATTTGATTTTATATTCCGACGGCAAGGATATTCCATTGAGCGAATTGAAATTGATCCAGCTTGATTCGATAAAACCGGATGGGAAAATGAATCAGATTGATTTTAAAGCAACACCGGTTGATGGAAAACCGGAAATGAAACGACTTTGGTTTCCCGAAAATTTAGCCAAAGGAAAGTATGCTTTTGCCTTGATCGACGGTTATTTTGACGACGGGAAACATAAATTTTGGGTGTTTCAAGTCAAAAATTCGGATAAAACCGACAACGCCGCTTTGATCAAAGAAACAAACATTTCGATCAAAAACAAGTCAAATTCAAAGAACACGAATACCTCGACAAATACCGAAATAAACACGCCGACGCCGACTCCGAAACCGACGGTTGTGCCGCCGGTCGGTTCAACGACGGCTTACGCAAACACAAACAACGTCGTGGTTCGTTCGGCGCCGAATCTCGACGCCCAGAAGATCAGCGGATTGAAACGCGGGCAAAAGGTTTATATTTTGGGTTATTCAAATAATTACGATTACTGGAACGGATTGGAAGGAAAATGGGCGAATGTGCAAACCGAAGGCGGTCAGCGCGGTTGGGTTTTTTCACCCTTGCTCGACTTTTAATTTTGAGGAAATAATGAAAATCATCAAACAAATCATTTTTGTCACAATATTTTTTATGTTCGGGGTTTTGGCGGCTTGCTGGTCAGCCGACAGCAATAAAAAAACGCGCACTAACAATTCGGAAACGACTTCTCCGACAACTTCGACCGCCACGCCAAAAATTAACGATAATAAAACGTCAAATAATAGTCCGGGAGATTCAAATAATAAAGTGACAAACACACCAAGCACACCGCCAAAGAGCGGCGGTTTTCAGGGAAATCTGCCAGGCGGATTTCAGATGCCGACCGATGAAGTCGGGCAAAAAATGCTCAAAGAGTACGGCGCGATGTTTGTCGCAAAAGGCGTCACACCGCCAAATACGGTCGTTTTCAAAACCGAGTCGGAAGTTTCGGCTTTCCAGGCGGGCGTTCAAAAATCTTCGGAAAACATCGGCGGATTTACAATGGAATTGCAAACCGCCGCGATGAACGCATTAAAAGAAGCCATCGCCGAAGCCAAAGGAAAAAATCTGTCGATCACGCCGCGCAATGCCGATTCTTCAAAACGGAGCTATCAGCAAGTGCTTGATAATTGGGCAAGCCGCGTCAATCCCGGACTCGTCTACTGGGTTGGCAAAGGACGTTTGCCGCAAACGGAAGCCAACCGGATCAAAGCTTTGTCGCCGGTCGAACAAATCACCGAAATTTTCAAACTCGAAGCGCAAGGAATGTTTTTCGCCCAGGGCAATCAAAAAACGATCATCTATTCGGTCGCGCCGCCCGGAACTTCGCAGCATATTTCGATGCTCGCGCTCGATGTTGCTCAAAATGATAACGCGGCGGTTCGTGAAGTTTTGGCGCGCCACGGTTGGTTTCAGACGATTCCTTCGGATCTGCCGCATTTTACTTACTTGGGTGCACAGGAAAATGAGCTCGCGAATCTCGGATTGAAAAAAGTAACCGAAAGCGGAAGAACTTTTTGGATGCCGAATTTGTAATTGTTCAATTAGCTTTTATTTTGAAAGAAAGGCATGTTTATTCGGGCTTTTCTTTCAAAGTAAATCCAATTTCTTGAAATAGATAATTTTTCTCCGAGAATTGCTTTATTTCGATTTGCTGAACATTCGAAACAACATCGAGCAGGCTTGCGATGTTGCCGGTAAAGAAATCATTTGATGGGTTTGCTTCATTTTGAAGGGTCTTAAAAATATCATCGAACACGCTTTGCCGGTCGTTAAATTTTATGACCGTGAATTTTTCGAAACCATTTTCAACGCTCGGTTGATTTTCCTTCGGTGCCAAAATGTCAATCAATAATTCTTTGCTGTTTGTAAAGATCAACTCGTTCTGTCTTAAAACATAAAAGATCTTCCAACCGAGCGATGGCATCGGCATTTGCCGCGCCGAATTGAAATCGGGCGAAAAATCTTCCCAAATAAAATCAGTGTTCGGATTATTAACCGTAAAAAGATTCTGCGCCATTTTTGAAATTGTCGCTTCGAAGCTTTCGCGGTTTAATTGAGCCGGCTCTTGAAGCGTAATAACAAGCGCTTTCCGGGTTTCAAAAAACAAAGGCGGCGGCAATGTTCGCGGTGAAAATATTTTTAATGAAACCTGCGGCTGGGCTTGATTGATTATTTTTGATAAATCGTTGCTAGTTTTCCCGGCTAAAATATTCGGCGAAATATTGCCGATCGGTTCTTCGATTTCGTTAAACTGTTCGTCGAAATCGGAATCGAGATTTGAATAACCGTAACTTTTTCCCCAATCGTCAAAATAATAAACTTCTTTGGATTGTAGAGTTTGACTGGTTTCAGCCGTTTTCCCAAGATCAAAGAAAGTGCTCGAAACTAATTTTTCAAGATCATCTTTTTTGAAAGTTTCAAAACTAACAAAAGCGACATTTTGAGGAATTAATCCGCCCAATCGGCGGGCAATTTCATTGTTTATTTTACCGGTGGATTGGTTTACAGTCGTCAGAAATACCCGCCGTTCGACCAATTTATTATCCCGCAATTCAAAATCGAACATTCCGGCGTGAAGTTTTTTCAAACTTTCAGTTTCGGACATCAGCCAATAATGTTTGAAATACCAATCTTCGTTCAATTTTTTTTGGTCAAGCCAGATCGTTGCCAGATTGGGTTTTGTTTTTTCGGCAAGCTGCTTAAAAGAAGGCTCGGCGGAAAGGCGGTTTTTCGGAGTTTTCGCTTTGATATTTTCAAGAGTTTGAAGAAAACGTTTTTCGCTGGTCGCTAAAATAAATCGTCCGCGAAAATTTGTAAAAAGCAGTTTTTGCTTTTGCCGGGCGCGGTCAACTTCAATTTCTCTTGTAAAAACCGTTGTTTCATCATCAAGTTTGATTTCTTCAAAATTTGCGATCGACTGAAAAAAAGCCGAGGCAAGAATTTTTTCATCGCTCATCGGCGCAATAAAAACTAATTCCATTTTTCCGATGTCATAAACGGCTGCCGCTGCGCGGGTTTCGGACAAATTTGAAAGCAACTCGAGGTTGGGGAAAATATTGATGGAGTCATAAATTTCATTTGCCCGTTCGACAAGCTTGAGCGCGAGGTGATTTTTTTGAAACTCCGAAAAATTCGTGCTCGCAAGATATTTGCGGCTGATTTGGGAATCTTTCCAAAGTTTGATGAGCGCCGGTAAATCCTGAAACTGAACATAAATCATTGCGTCGCGCGGGAAATCGTCGGCTGGCGTGAAATCATTAACTTTTGAAGAAATTTTGGCAAAAACAATGATCGAGCCAAGCAGCGCGATCAGAACCAGGATAATGCGAAATCGTTTGATATTGTTCATAAAATTAAAATTCGGAAACCGGTTTTTCGTTGACAAGAAAAGGTTTGGTTTGATCATGGGCTTTTTGAGCGAGTTTTTGCTTTAACGTTTCAAGCCGTTTCGCGGAAATATCATATTGATCACCGCTTATGAGAAAGTTTGATTTTGCCTTTTCAAAATCAAATGACAGTGAAAAATCTCCGACTGATTCCGCCGCAATCGACAGCTTTTCGAGAATTTGTAGATTTTCTGAGAGTTTCATTTCGCGCGACCGAACTTCAA
This sequence comes from uncultured Acidobacteriota bacterium, assembly GCA_902826505.1. GTDB lineage: Bacteria > Acidobacteriota > Blastocatellia > Pyrinomonadales > Pyrinomonadaceae > JAFDVJ01. The sequence goes on along the minus strand of CADEFG010000011.1, from coordinate 13,359 downwards.
TGGTTTTGGACTTATAATTCTCAAAATCTTCGAAATGAAGATCGTTTTGAGCGATTGTTTTCAATATCTGTTGTTTTGTTGCCAAATCAAGCGCTGCGCGAACTTTTGATGTTTTTAAGTAAAGTAATATCAGTTGAGAAACCGGCGATTGCTCGTAAAAACCAAAGGTTTCAATAGTCTGGGCGTCTGATCCGGAAAGTTCCGTAAAAGTCTTTAAAGCCGCTTCGTCGCGCCCCGAATTCTTTTCAAAAATAGCTTTTAAAAACTTGAGCTGTACCGTAAAATCGTTGTCCTGCAACAAATTGATCGCTTCGTCAAGCTGTCCTTTTTGAGCACAAGAAAATGCTCTCAAAGCGAGCCAAAGTTCCGAATCACGGTTTTCGAGATCGCGATTTTCATCGAAAATCTTCCGCCAGGAATTTTCATCGTTTCCGATAGCTTCAGCCAGAACGATCAAACTTTGCCACCGTCTTTTTCGATCAAAATTCCGGTTGGAAATCGTTTCAAGCAAAAGTGAGACGGCTTTTTCGGTGTTGTTCGTTTTTTCATAAAGTCTTGCCAGTTCAATTTTGTTAGTTGGATCATCCGGCATCAGTACTTGTAAATTTTCCCGAAACAAAACCGCGTTTTCAAAAAAACCAAATTCTGCCGCTGTTTCAGCCGAAAGTTGTAAGGCTTCCTGTGGATTGATCGCGGTTTGATTTTCGATTGGCAGATTTTCTTTGTTTGAAAATTTCACGATCAACGGAATTGTTTTGAGGTCATTTTGATCCTCTTAAGAAGAATAATCGGTCATTATTTTCAAAAAATTCAGCGAGTTTGTCGGGTTGCCGCATTGAAACTCAATTTTTGCAAGACCGATAAAATTGGCGGAATTTATTTGACCGAGCGCCAATTGACGGGCAAAAAAAGATTCCTGCAAGTTGAGGATCAATTCGGTTTGATTTTCAGACTTTAAAAGCGCCACGGATTGATTTAATCTTTCCAAATTCGGAAAGGCTGCTTTTTGCGTGTTGGGAGTAACTTCGATCCCGACAAAACTGAAAAATTTTGACTGCGCAAACGCTAATTTGTTTAGATTTAAAAGAATCCGAAATTTTGCGAGCCGCAGCCAAACCGGGCGCGGATAATGACCTTTAAGCGAATTTTCTATTTCAAAAATCAATTTTTCGGAAGCGAAGAAATCGCGGTTTTCAAGCAGGTAATCAAGATATTTTTTCTGCCAATCAAGTTTTTCACTGTTGGGTTCTTCAATTTCAAAATCTTTTTCGGAATCAAATAGTTGCTCGGCTTCATCGGCGTCCCAAGTGGTTTCCAAAATCGAAACAAAACCGTAATCGTGTTCAAAATCATCGAAACCTGCGGCGCGTTGGATCAGGATTTCGTAAAATTTACCCGCATCCTTGGGACTGATCAAAGATTCTTCGATTAAAACCTGCGGTAAAAATTTATCATTGGGCGAATTTTTGCAAATTTCTAAAAAAAATGGGGTTTTTTTATCTTCATCGGCGAATGATTTTGACAGGTTTCGGATGAAATTTCTTAAACTTTCAGATGTTTCATTGTTTGTCGAATTATTTTCAAACGTTTTCAATTCCGCCAAAATGAGCGGTTTCAAATCGTTTCGAGCCTTTTCGGTTTGCCCGAATTCACTTAATGTTTTCAAATAAAGCATGGCATTTTCGAAATTTTTGTTTTCGCCCTCGATAATTTTCGACCAATTTTCAAAAGCCTTTCGGCTTTCGCCCGATTTAAAAAAAGCGGCGCCGATATAAGGTAATAAGGAAATATCGTTTGGCTTTAATTCACCCGCCAGAAAAAAATGTTCCAATGCGCGGGTATAATCTTTTTGTTCGAGATAAAAGAATCCGAGATTGAATTGTTCATCCGCAGCTTTCGGGTGATTTTCGATTTTCGCCGGAAGGAAATATTCGGCTTTTTCTGTTAAATTCGAGGCAAAAAGCCATTTCCCATACTGGTTTGAAAGGTTGAACCAATCGCTGCCGATTAATTGGTATTGTGCCTCGGGCTTTTGTTTGACCAGTTCGCTGATGGTGGAAATTTGCAAGGCATTCAAAAAATCAGCCTCGTTTGCCTGTTCAAATTTACCGAAGTTCAAACTTATTCCAGCCGACCGTGAAAGTTTCCAACTTTGCGAGAAAGAACTGTTTCTGATCGCTTCGGAAGCTAATTCGAACTCCTTTTTTGACAGCAGAAAATTGATGATTTGCAATTGATGAGCAGATGTTTTTTTTGCCAGCGCTTCAAGTTCGGGGCGATTGGTTTCCTGTAATATTTCGAGATACCGGTAAGTAAATTCGTCATCAACAGTTTGCAATGAAAAAATCTGACGTAAAGCGGAAAGCTCCTTTTCGGTATTTTCCAAAATTCGCGCCGTGGCTGAAAAAATCCGTAAGAATTCAAGATCATTTTTTGGCGATTCCTTTTCCAAAACATCGTTGATCCGCTGATAATCGTTACGTTTTTGATAATAATTGACCAAAGCCCGAAGATTTTGGCGGCGAGTTTCTTCAATGTCAGAAATTTCAAGATTTTTTAACAAAACCTTTTCCTGCAAATCGTCAAAACCGCACCGCACAATCAGATTTTGCAAAAGTGAAACGGTTTGCGGTGCGCCATTTTTGTTCAGCCCTTCCTCGATTTTTACTCTAATTGCCAAAATCTCGTTGCCAGTTGATCTAATTTTTAGTTCTTTGCCAACGGTTTCGGTCATCGCAAAATCAATCGTTTTCAAGTTTTCACGCGCTTTACCGCTATTGACCGAATCAATTGTTTCAATTTCGGCGATCAGTTTTTCGCGCAGGTTCCAAAGTTTGTCCCAAATCGAATCAAGTGAATCCTGACCGTGAACGGTCTGGATAAAACCCGTCATATCGGCTGATTTTATCTCTGTTTGGAAGGGATTTTGCGTTAAAGTTTCAAAAGCCTGCCGGTATAATTCGATCGCTTTTGCGGTTTCCGAATTTCGCAAATTCTGGGCTTCGGCGAATTGTTCGGTTAAAGTCTGTGGTTTGGGTAAAATTTCGACCGGAAGTTTTTGTTTTTCGGTTTCGGCTTCTGCCATTTTGCCTAATTTTTCGAGAATCTGAATTTTTTGTTTGATGTAAAGTTTATTTTCACCGGCGACATCGAGAAGTTTGTTGAGGTTTTCCAAAGCCGCCTCAAAATTTTGCATTTTTATATAAATTGTGCCCAGCGATTCGTAAAGTTCGGGCATTTCGGGTTGGTTGTAAATCGCCGTTCGATAATTTTCGGCGGCATTCGAAAGATCGTTATTGGCTTCATAAATCCGTGCTAAAATTACATTCCAACGATAATTTTTAAAAGCTTCGGCAGCGGTTTTTTTGTAATATTCAGTTAGTTTTGCTGCGCCGCCGTAGCGTTTGGCAAATCTGATGGCTTCTTCGACCGTTTCTTGATTTTCAGGTTCGCGATTGATGATTTCGATATATTGTTCGGCGGCGGAATCGTAATCTTTAAGTTTCGTCAGGGCTGAAATCATTTTTTTTCGTAAAGTTTCCGTTTGCCAGATAAATTCGCGTGGTTCGAGGTCTAGTTTTCGGATGGCTTCGAGCGTTTTTGAAAAAGCCTTGCGAAGTGCTTCCGGTTGATTGGTGCGGACATAAATGTCGGTCAGTTCCGAAAAAACTTCCGAATCGTTCGGGTTTTCGATTTGCAGACCCGATAAAATCGATTCAGCCTGATTTATTCTATTCAAAGAGCTTAAGCGTTGGGCAAGTTTGCGGCTGAATTGATATAGAAATTCGCCGCGCGATTTTTTTCGCGCTGATTCGAGAACTTCCAGTGATTTTTCGCGTTTACCCAAATCCCAGAAAAAATTTTCGGATTCCTTTAAAACTCCGTAATTTGTCGGATGTTTTTTGACCAAATCAGCCAGCACATCGGAAGATTTTTCGGTTTCGAAATTTTTTCGGTAGTTTTCGGCGAGCCGTAATTGATAAGAAATTGAATCGTGTGGATTTTCGGAAATTTGAATTAAACGTCGGAGAGTGATTTGAATAGCTTTTTGCTCGTCCAAAACGGCGAAAAATTGCAGTGTTTCGAGAAGATTTTCCTGTGAAGTTTCGGTTGCAGTTTGGTTTAACAAAAGTTTGACCGCATCGGGCTGCCGATTCATTTGGTAAAGCAGATCGGCAAAGTTAAAGACCAACCGGAATTCGTTTCCGGCGGTTTTTCGATGTTTTTCAAAAGCCGTAAAAATTACATACGAAAATTCGGTTTTTGCGAAAAGCTGTTTCAAACGCCGTCTGGCGCTATTTTTGTCAGCTTCGTTTTCGTTTTCGTCGAGCGCTTTGATGTATTCCGTGATTGCTGCCGGTTTTAACTGTTGGGCTTCGAGGATTGCGCCGGTTTGAAAGGCATAGAGATTTTCATTATTTGATCTCTCGCGCAACGCCTGAATTGTTTTGATCGCATCGTCAAACTGAAAATAATCCCAAAAAATTGTTGCCGTTTCGAGATAGGATTCTTTTTCACCCGTTCTATTTTGGATAATTTTTTGCCAGTTCTGGCGCGCATTTCGATAATCACCAAGTTCCGCCTGAATTTCACCGGCGCGGGTTTGAAAAATTTCGTTTGCCGGAAAGTTTTCGGCTTGAGTTTGGGAAAAGGTTGCCGTTTCGAGCAGTAAATTCCGATTCGTTTGACCGATCGAGCGTGAGATGGTCATAAAATTTTCAGAAAATTCGGGATCATTCGGATAAAGTTTGTTGAGTTCACGATAAAAAACGACCGATTTTTCGAATTCGGAAAGCAAAGCCGAAGCATCCGCTTGAAAAAGTTTGTAGGGCAAGGATTCGATTTCGTTTGTCCGGCTGTCTTTTTCGGATTTTTCCAGGTGAAAACGAATTTCGCCCTTTTTAGCCAGTTCGTTCAGAAATTCACTGCGGATTTCAGCTGATTCAAAATAATATTCGGCTAAAAGCTCGCGCCATTCGGTTTCCATTTTGTTTTTTTGAAAAAATCTCAAAAGCCCTTGGACGAATCCGATGTGATGCGGAAACCGTTTGTGCGCCAGATTATAAAGGGCGAAATAAAGGTTGCTGTCCAGAGTGTTTGAATCCTTAAATTCCTTACCGTCAACGAATTGTTTTAAATAATCCTGAGTTTCAGAATCGTCGAAAGTTGAAACAAAAGATTTTGAGAAATTTTCAAAATCATCAAACCGTTTGTTTCGGATGAGCCACCGGGCAAATCCGTCCTGCCAGGATTTTTGGGGAAATTGCTGAAGCGCTTTCTGATAGACTTCAAATTCTTTTTCCTTCAAATTGGTTTGTCCGAGCCAGCCCAGCATTTGTTCGTAAAGCCTTGATTCTTCGGGATATTTGGCGATTTCATCAGCATAAAGATTCAATATTTCCTGCGTTTTATTTTCCCGTGCATGCGACGCCACAAAACGCGACAGAACCATCGAATAGGAAATATCTTTTGTTTTGACCTCCAACTGATTTTCATATTTACCGACCGTTTTGGAGAAAAATTCGTCGTTATTTGGGGATGCCGGAGTGTTGAGTACTTGACTTGAGGTTGACGGCATGGGTTTGAGATAAGGATTAATTCGGTTCAGATTGATAATTACATTTTCATTTTGCCCGAGTTGAACAGGGAATTTTGGTTTTTCGGATTTACCTAGAAAATCAAGGAGTTTTTGATAAATCTCGCGTTCTTTTTCAAATTGTTTGACGGCGATAAATGCATCCGAAATTTTCAGAGCAGCATCGGGGAAATCTGTAAACCCGTCAAAATTCTGTTCAAATTCAAACAGGGTTTTTGAAGCGATGTCCAAATCTTTCGAGTTTGTGTAAAGCCTGATAATGTCAAGATACATACTCGCGAGTTCCGGCGCGGCGGGATATTCGGTTTTGAATTCCAAAAATATCCGGTAAGCGGCGGCGCGATTAAAAAGTCTGACGGCAATATCCTGTTTTGCATTAAATTCCTGACGCGGATTAGTATCAGAAAAGATCAGCGAAAGGATTCCGTTGGTAATTCCCGGAAGTGCGTCGGATTTCGCGATCGTTTCGTAAAAATCGAGATTTCCTTTCGTTAAAGCCAGCCGTTCATAGCCGGAATTGGACAGCAATTCAAAAAGCTGATATAAAACCCGCCGCCGCAAGTCACTTTTGTTCTCAATCTTAAAACCCGCGCAAATTGTATATAAAAACCGTGAAGCAGTTTCGCCGTCGCCCGCTTCAATCAAAAATTGCGAGATCGTCAAAAGTTCTTCGGTTTGCCAGGCGATTTTTCGGGCTGTCCGTGTGTTTTCCAGTTTTTGGATTATTTCGCCAAAGTTATCGCCATTGTTTTTTTGAAAATGGACCAGCCGGATTGCCGTTTGAAATTCAGCCGGGTTTTTTTTGAAATTTTGCCGCAGTTCCGATCGATAAGCTCTGTAAGCATCGTTATCGCGCAGGAAAGCATAAAATTTTTGACATTCGAAATCACTCCAAAAAGGATCGAAAGCATCTTTGTAAACCTTGAGCGCTTCAGTCTTTTTTTCCTGCAAAACAAGGATCGAAATCATTTTTTCGAGAAAATAACCTTTTTGGTCTGGGAAATTCGCTCTGTTTTCAATGAGAAATTTTGAAGCGTCAGCATAATTTTTTTCTTCGATAAGTTTTTCGATAAATTCGGCAAGAACCGAAAAAGTTCCGTTATTTTCGGTGATAAACTTTTGGTAAAATTCCGCAGCCAGATATTTTTTCAAGCCGTGTTTTTTTGCCATATATATCAGATTTGAAAAAGTGTCGAGGCGGTTTTCGATCGGAGAGGTTTCAAGAATCTTTTCGAGCGTTTCAGCCGCTTTTTCAAATTCACCGCGGCGTTCGTAAAATTTTGCCAAAACAAAAAGATTTTCCGGTTTGGCGGCTTTTATTTCCTGTTCAGCGTCGTCGAATCGCCCGAGTTTTTCGTCAAGTTCGGCAAGTTTAAGATGAATTTGCGAATCACCGGGATATTTTTGTAAAACACCGGCTAAACGATCCCGCGCCTCTGCCGTCGGAAAGGGGACGATCGCCTGCGAGCCGAAAAATTCGGTTCTGGTGTAAAGCGCATTTTCAACCGCCGAATCCTTCTCGTTTTGCCGGAATTCTAGCGAATGGTTTTGGTTTAGACCATAAAAGACCGAACAAACCAGCACCGTAAAATAAATCGAAAATTGAATGATTTTGAGACAATCAGTTTTTTGTTTGAAGGTAAATTTCATCGCTTTTAATTTCCCAAAATTTCGACCCGGATTTCCTCTGCCGATTGATTATGAGCAAAATCTTCCGCCAGAACCGTTAAAAAATATTGTCCGGAGGCGATATTGGCGGGAACGACAAGTTTTCCGACACTGGCTTTTGCAGAATTCGACCAGATTAGCTCGACCGGTTTTGCGCCGTAAAATTTTGCCGTTAATTTTGCCGTGTCTTTTTCCGCCGAAACGCGAATTTCGATCTCCTCACCGCTTTGAAAAGTCGTTTTTGCAAGTTCGATTTTCAGACTTGGCGCCTGGCTGTCAACAACGAAGGTTTTTGTTTCTTCAAAACCATTTCCGTCAATGTCGGTCAATAAAAGCCGGCAATTGTAAACGCCGTCAGCCATCCAATCGGGCGCGAGAAAACGCGTTTCCCAAACGCCTTCGCTTTCGAGAAATTTGAGCGGCAAAGTTTCTCCAAACGGTAAAACCGCGAAAACTTCGATGATCGACTTGTCGGTTTTGACGCGAATTACCGGATCGCCGGGCTGAATCAAGCGAGGACGAAGAAGCGCGCGCGGCGCGGCGATAAATGCCGTGTAGGGCGAAACGAGTTTGTATTTTTGAGAAAGGGCAATGATTTCAGTGATAAATTCTTCGCGCTCGCCGTTCAAATCCATTTCACGCACCAGCGCGTCAATGCGTGCCCGCGCCCAAAGTCTCGGTAAATTCTGGTGAAAATCGGCAATTTCCGGCAATTCAACCGATTTCCAAAGATCTATTTCGCGACCGCCGAAATTTCCTTTCAAATTGACGACCGCCGTTTTCGGTTCGCGGTAACGACCGATAAACGAAAAACCTGAACCATTGAAACTATGTTCTCCGCTCGCATAAACCTCATAAAAATTGGCGGCAAGATCAGATGAAAAATTGAGACCTTCGATGATTTGACTACCGATTTTCGCTTGCAAAATTTGAAGAATCGGCGTTAAATTTTCGGTTTCACGAGCCTGCATAAAAAAACCGTCGGTTTTTTTTGCAAGTTCATTAAAAAGCAACGAATCAGCATCGCTTCCGATCGCCAAACCGTAAATTTTGAGGTTGTTTTGCGGGTTTTCGAAAAGTCTTAAAATCGTGTTTTTATCGGTAGTTTCGCGGGTCGGGTTGGCGTCGGAGATAAAAACCAGCGATTTTTCACCGTTTGAAAATTGTTTGGAAATTTCGATCGCCTTTTCGAGCGCTTTCTTTAGATTTGTCCCGCCGCCGAGTTTTGAATTTTTTAGAAAATCGATTGAGCCTTCGATATTAGCGGGAGAAGCCGAAACCGGGTCGGGCGAAAAAATATTCGGTTCGTTGCCGAACAAAACAAGATTGAATTCATCATTCGGATTCAGATTTCGCAAGAAGAATTCGGCGGCTTCGACCGTCCGCTGCAATTTTTCGCCATACATCGAAAGCGAGGTGTCGACGAGCAAAATCAAGCGGCGCGGTGCGGATAACGAATTGCTATTCTCATTGAAAAGGGTGCGCATCTCAAAAAAACCGTCCGGATTTTTTTCAGCCAAAGCCGGATTTCGAAGTTCGAAGGCGGAAATTTTTTCCGGTGCCCGGTAAGAGATAAAAGAAAGCAGACTTTGCGATGCATTTATCCGGTAATCAATTGAAAAATCATGTTCGAGGACGAAATTTTCAGCCGAAAATTCGGCAACGAACTCATTTTCGGTTTGTTTTGAAATTTGAAGCGGAAAATTTGTCGCATCGTAATTGATCGAAGAAAAGGGAAATTCATTGTAAGCGCATAAATTTAGCGAAAATTTTCCGACCGTTTGCGGATCGCCGAAAGAACCTTTTAGAGGAAATGTGAGGTGCGATGAGAAATTTTCAACCGGTAGATTTTGCCAATATTCAATTTCGAGGCGCTTTGTTCCAAATGGCGGAATTGGAAAAACCTTCGCCGAGAAAACGGATTTTCCGCCCGAATCGTCGTCGGTTTGCAAAATTCCCGGATCAATTTGGCTTTGCTTGATCTCGCCATAAATTTCATTGGCGCGGCGTTTTTCCATCATCATTCCCGGAATTCTGGTCGTTGCGTCCCAAACCGCAAAATCTGAAACAGAGGTTTGTTCGGGCAGCGCAAAAACGAATTTTCCTTCAAGGGTTTGGGCGGTGTGATTTTGGTAGATCTGTATTATTTTGACGTTGGCGGTTTGATTATCAATACAAATGCTGATGTTCATCATTTGGAACGAAAGCATTTTTTCGTCGGGTTTGTCTTTCGGCAGAGGAATCAGAACGCCGGTTTGGGCTTTGATCTCAAAACCGGCAAAAAATAGCAAAAATATTGTAATTAGAATTTTCATATTCAATTTTCGATCCAGAAGTTTTTATTGATGCGGGCAATCCCGTTGGTCGTTCCAAAATAGATGAACTCGCCGTTTCCGGTGATTGACAGAATTGTATCGGCAGGCAAAAACTCTTTGATGTTCGACCATTTTTGCGTCGTCAAATTTAAACACCAAACACCGCCGAGCGTGCCCGCAAAAAGTCGTTCGCCGTCAAAATACATGGCGTTCGGATTGACCGAAAATTGACCGGTTTCAGTATTAAAACCGTGAACATCTCCAGACGGCAAAAGTTCAAAAATGCCGCCCCCGTAGGTTCCGATAAAAAGCCGGTCGTTCGCCGGACAAAGCGCCGAGATCCAGTTGTTCTTTAAATCCGAATTTGAGGTTTTAAATACGCGCACGAGCTTTCCGTTTTCGATCTGCGCCAACCCGTTCATTGTTCCGACAAAGAGCGAGTTTTGGAAAAAAAGCGCAGTAAAAACGCTATTTCCCGGTAATCCGTTGATCGTCGAGAAAATGCGGCGCGAATTTTTGTCTTTGTAAATCAAGCCTTTGGCGGTTGAAATTGCTTCAAAATTATCTTTATTTGCAATGAGCAGCGAAATTTGTGACACGGATCGGCTTGGCAATTCTGCATTTTCGGCAAATAAACTTTCATTCAAAAGCTCGTCAAAACTAACTGCGCCGCCCGAAGTTGCCGCCAGCATTTGTTTATTTTCAGGATTTTGAATTAAAAAATTGACCTCCCGAACCATTTCGGATTCGAAATGTTTGAGTTTTTTTCCGCTTGCTGAAAAAATATCGATACCGTTTCGAAAAGTTCCGACCCAAAGTCTGCCGTTTTGGTCAATAGTTAAAGCGGAAACATTATTGTCGGTGATTTGATTTTCATCATAAATTTGACCAAACCGGGCAAGTGATATTGTTTCAGCCGCGGGATTTTGATTTTTCCAAATGCCTTTTTCAGACAAAAACCAAAACTCATCGCCCGTTTTTAATAAACGTGCGGATTGTAGGTCTTCGGGCGGTTTCCAACCGGTTTTTTTAAGACTGGTTTTAAAGTGTGCGGTTGGCAGTTCAAAGGTTTCACCGTTGTCTCTGGTTAGATAAAAAAGTTCGTTATGGACAGCTAAACCCGATAGATTAGGCACCGCCGCAATTTTCAGAAAGAAAGTTTGATTTGCGCGAAACGTTTCGTTGATAAAAGCTTGCGAAATACCCAGATCAGAAGCCACAAATAAATTATTTTCAATGATTTCGACGCTAATTATGCGATTTGAAAACAAACCGTCAGCGGTTGTGTATCGTTTCCAAATTTGATCTTTTCGAATCAAGACACCGTTTGCAAAAGTTCCGGCGATCAGAAAGGAACCGCTTTGGTGGAGAAAGGTCAAATTTTCTATTCTTTCACCAAAAGCTTTTATTTCGATAAATTTATTGCCGTCAAATTGCAATAGACCGCCGGAAAATGTTCCGATAAGAAGCCTTTGCGGGTCGGAAAAGAGCGTGGTGATTGATTTTGTTTCGTGATTAGGAAAGTAAAAAGCTTCAAAGACTTCGCCGTCAAAGCTAAGCAAGCCTTTCGATTTTGTGCCGATAAAAAGTTTTGAACCGAAAACGGCAAGCGCCGTCAGATCGCTTTCAGGCAAGCCATCCAAAACCGAAAATCGGCGCAGAACCTCACCATTTTCAGACATTTCAACCAGACCGCCGGCGGTCGCGGCAAAAACAGAGTTTTGAAAATTTGCGATACTCCGAACGTTTTTCGAGTTTTGAATAATCGCGACATTTTTATTTAAGTGAGGTGTGAGGACAACTTTCGTAAAAGGAAGGTCATTTTGTTTTGATTGTTTTTGGCGTTCCTTTTCGAGAGTCAGGTTGGTTTGGTGGTAAATGAATCCGGCTTCGGCAAAAAGAAGCAGAAAACCGCAAAAAAGAACAATTACCACCGCAAAAAACAAAATACGGGTAGGCTTTTTCGGGTTGGAATTTTTGAAGAGTTTGCGGTTCGCGAGAAATTTCATTCGACTATTATTAACAAAAAAAATAATCAATTGAACGTGTCTACAACCCTTACATGGGTGTTGCAATTGCGGTCGTAGTACTGTGTGGATTACGGATGTTAACTGTGGATTTCCACAGTTTTTTCAAGTTGTTTGGTTAAAGTAAAGACAGTTCCGCCGGATTCGATTTTTGTAAAGGTGAGATGGGCTTCGATGAGGTTCGAGCGGGATTTGATATTGGTAAGCCCGCGACCGGCTTTTTTTTCAGCTTTTTGAGGGTCAAACCCATTTCCATCGTCCTCAATTTTCAAAATAAATTTGTTTTCAAGTGATTTTTCGACCGTCATTTTGATCTTGGTCGCCTCGGCATGACGCGAAATATTGCTCAAAACTTCCTGGGCGATACGGTAGATCTGGATTTGTTCAGCCGGCGTAAACGGCAGATTTTCCTCGAGATTTTCAGCGCAATGAAATTCGTAGGCGAGTTTGCTGTTATTGGCATCGGTCTGTAATGAATTACTTAAAGCCCATTCGAGTGCCGCCGAAAAGCCGATGTTTTCAAGAACGGAAGGACTTAGATCTTCGCAAATTCGACGAATTTCCTTTGAAACATTTTCGATTTCGTAGCGGAAAGAATTTGCACCTTCCACCGTATTTTCAGAATTCGGCAGGTTGTCGGTCAAAAGCTGCAAATGTCGCAAATCGGCGAGAGTCTGATCGTGGAGATCGCGAGAAATGCGCCGCCGTTCGCGTTCGGCTTCGTTGGCTAAATCAAGCCGCGCCGCGTTGAGCTCGTGGTTTGCCTGTTTTAATTCCGAGCTTTTTTGAAAAATCTTTCTTTGCGACCAAATCGCCCAAATCAGCGCGATCAAAGCCAGTAAAAGCAAAACCGTTAATGCCAGCGTAATCCACGGAAAAGGCGCTTTTTCGACTTTGAATTGAAAAATCAAAGGTTCGGATGAAATCAAATTTTTGTCGAAAGCGCGGATTTCAACCGTGTAATCTCCGGCACTAAGACTATCCATCAAAAACTGCACGTCATTTCCGAATTTGTTGCGAACGGTTTCATTTTTATCGTTCGTCAAAAGAAATGCGTATTGAAACTGCTCGGGAAAAGTCCGGCTGTTGATTGCCGAGACCTCAACGGTCAGTGTGTTTTGCGGATATTCGAGATGAATTTGCGAGCGTAATTCCTCGGGAGCGTGTATTCGGCGGCTTAAAATTCTGGTCGCAATCAATAGCGGTTTGGTTTTCGGCGTTTTGTAACGGACCACACCGCGCGTTGTGCCGATCAAAAAAGTATCGTCGGGTTGTTTGAAAACGCTGAAAACTTTTTGCGACGGCAAACCTTGTTCGACGTCGAGCCGCGAGGAAATCCAGCCGAAAACCTTGTCTTCGACGAACCTGACCAAACCGTTTTTTTCGGTCGCACACCAGACGCCGTTCTCATCCGCCGCAAGCGCGACGGCGCGAACGTCAAATTCCGTATTGATGGCGGTCAATACGCCGTTTTTGTATAGAAATAAGCCTTTTTCAGTGCCGAACCAAAGCCCGTTTTCAAAACTTCCTTCGATTGCCCAAATGGCTTTGTTTTTGAGGTTTTCCAGATTTTTATCGGTCGAAAAATTATTTCCGTCAAAAATGAACACCCCATTTTCAGCCGTTCCGATCCAGAATTTATCGCCGTCGGATTTGAGCGATGTCAGATTCAAGGTTTCGGCAGAATTATTTGAAACCGGTATGAAAATAGTGTTTTCAAGAAGCGCTAAACCCTGCCCGAAAACGCCGAGAT
>CADEFG010000010.1 GCA_902826505.1 uncultured Acidobacteriota bacterium | reverse complement strand
TCATTTATATCTTCCGGATAATAGGTTTGACTTGAAAATTCCGCCATCAGATCGACCTGTTCAGAGATCGGATATTTCGGACTCATATATTTTAACCACCATTCTAACGAAGCCGCCCAGCAAGCCATATCATCAATTTGTCGGACGGGTTTTATCGATTTATATTTCTTTCCCATTACTATTCTCCTTTCATTCTTCTGACGATTTTTCGCCATTCATCAGTAAAGGCGTTTGAAATCGGAAAAAACTATCACGACCTCAATTTTTTTTTCGATTTTAACGATTTATGCTAAATTTATTGGTGAAATTTTCTTTTTTTACCAAAAAAATGTCCGAATCAAAACCAACAAAAGTTACCGGACTTCTTCAAAAATGGAGCAGCGGTGACGCGGATGCTTTGGAAAGCTGACGCCCGTCATTTATTCGGAACTTCACCGGATCGCCAAACGCTATATGAACCGCGAACGCGACGGTCACACATTGCAAACGACCGCGCTGGTAAACGAAGCTTACTTGCGGCTGATCGCTTGCCTACGACAAAAAGCTCAAACGCCCGGTCGCGCTCAAAATCCTCACTACCGAATATAATTCAAACGATGAACGGGTCAAACGCTTCGAGCTCGAAGCCCGCGCGATTTCGGCGCTCAATCATCCGACCGCAGCGGCACTTATGAAATCTGGACGATCAATACTGACGGCACAAATCTGCGACAGATCACCTTTATGCAAAAAGACGGAATTTCGTTTCCGCTCCGGTCGCCCGACGGCAACCGGATTTTATTTCGCCAGGCGCCGTTTCTTTTTGTCATTGAGGCGGATAAAGATTGGGCGCAACAAAAATCTGAAAGCCTTCCGTCCTTTCCCGATTTAAACAGACGTTTCGTCGCCTGGGATTGGTCAGCCGACGGAAAACGGCTGGCAGGCAGTTTCAGCGATGAGCCGATGGACGCCGGTTTTTTTACGTTTGAAAATAAGGGTTTTGAGTTGCTTACCAAAATGAGCAATTTTCCGAGATGGTTTTCCGACCGCCGCCGGATGATTTTCGGGTTGGATAATATACTGTTCATTACCGATTTCGACACGAAAAAGGTCCGTGAATTACCGATCAAACCGACCGGCGAACTTCAAAGCCTCGGCGTCAGCCGCGACGATCGGCTGATCAACTATTCGGTCGCCACACATGAATCCGATATTTGGCTGCTCGATACCAATCCGCCCAACCAATAATTTTTCACAGGAACTTTTAACATCAACCGGTGTCTAAAAATTCGGAGGAAAACAATATGTGGTCGAAACACGAAAAACTTGCTTTGCGAATACTTTTTATCCCGGTCAGCGGCTTTTTTAGCTTGCAGTTATTTGCTTTGTTCGGCAATTCGCTCAACGCCTTAATTTACAATCTGACGGAAAAAACCGGCGATCCTCTTTATCTCAGGTTCGAAACCTGGGAAAAAGTGATTCTCTGGTTTTCCCTGTTTTGGATCGGCTCGCTTTTTTTTCTTGAATTAAGCACCGCTTTCCGGAAAAATTTCAAGTTCCGATGGCTTTTGACAAATCTTCGCTACGCGCCCGTGGTAATTTTATTTTTCTCGACGGCGGTTGTCATGATTTTCGATTTGGGAATGATCGAATATTCAAAATGGCAAATTCGAAATTATCTCTTTAGCGATTCGCAAATTATCGAAAAGCCTGAAATAAGCTTGCATAATAATTACCGGCACTGGTGCGGAAACGGTTTTTCGGCTCGGGAAAATTATCTCTATTTTGAGACCGTGTCCGCGGGATTTAATGATGAAAATCCTTTTGTCCGTTCGCGTTCATTGTTAATGGCGGCGCGGGTTCAAGACTGGCTCAACGGCGGCGATCGGAGGTTCGCCAACTTTCTGGTCAAAAGCTGTCAAGATTCGGACGAGACCGTCCGCGCAACTGTCGAAAGATATTTAAACGCCGAGAATTCCGGTTGTCAAAAACTGCTTTCCAAGAAATGATTTTTATGATATAAACTTTTTATGTTTTTTGTTCCAAAAAATTCGACCAAACAAATTCTCGCCGCGCTCGGCGTCGCGCCGAAAGAATCCTGTCGCCGCTAACGATCAACCCGCAAATTTACAAAATTTTACCGGCTCACGGATTTTTGGAAAACAAAAATCCGCAAGCCGCCCGTTTTGTTGTATCATTATTTTTTTTGGACAGGATTTTAATTATGCTTAGATTTCATAACACTTTAACGAATAAAATCGAAGATTTTCAGCCGCTCGCGGGCAACGAAGTGCGGATGTATATCTGCGGTCCGACGGTTTGGAATTTCGCGCATATCGGCAATTTCCGAACCTTTACGTTCGGCGATATTTTGCGCCGGTACTTGAAATACAAAGGTTACAGTTTGACGCACGTCATGAATCTGACCGACGTTGACGACCGGATCATCAATGAAGCCGCGAAACAAAACATCTCGATCGACGAAATGACCGCGCCTTTTATCGACGCGTTCTGGGAAGACGCCGACGCGCTCGGGCT
Source organism: uncultured Acidobacteriota bacterium (assembly GCA_902826505.1). Lineage (GTDB taxonomy): Bacteria > Acidobacteriota > Blastocatellia > Pyrinomonadales > Pyrinomonadaceae > JAFDVJ01. The sequence continues at coordinate 19,320 of CADEFG010000010.1, read as the reverse complement.
CGAACGTCCCGACATCGCGCCGCGCGCGACCGAACATATCGCGGAAATGATCGAAATCATTCAAACTCTGCTCGAAAACGGCAAGGCTTACGAATCCGACGGTTCGATCTATTTCCGGATCTCGGCGTTTCCCGAATACGGAAAGCTCTCGAAGATCAAGTTCGAAGGCAACATCGTCGGCGGCTCGGAGCGCGTCGACACGGACAAATACGAAAAGGAAGACGCCCGTGATTTTGCGCTCTGGAAATTGGTTGACGAAAGCGAAGCAACCGGTTGGGACGCGCCGTTCGGTCGCGGTCGTCCGGGCTGGCACATCGAATGCTCGGCAATGTCGATGAAATATCTCGGCGAAACCTTCGATATTCACGCAGGCGGCATCGATCTTCAGTTTCCGCATCACGAAAACGAGATTGCCCAATCGGAAGGTGCGACCGGCAAACTCTTTTCAAAATACTGGCTGCACGGTGAGTTTCTCAAGATCGAGAACGAAAAAATGTCGAAATCTTTGGGCAATGATTTCACCTTGCGCGATATCATCAATCGCGGTTTTAACCCGCTCGCGATTCGCTATCTGCTGTTTTCCGTGCCGTATGACAAACAGCTCAATTTCACGTTTGAAAACTTGAAAGGCGCGGAAACGACGATCGAACGGTTGCACGATTTCAAAAAACGTCTCCAAGATGCGCATTTGCCCGACGGCATCAACACCGATCTGCAGGAAAAGGTGCGCGGATTTTTAAGCGATTTTGAAACGGCGATGGACGATAATCTGAATACTTCGGTCGCGCTCGCCGCGCTTCACAATCTCGTGCGCGAGGTCAACACGGCGCTCGCGCACGAAGTCGTCTGCACCGAAGACCGTTCGTTCATCCTTCACATCATCGATAAATTCGATTCCGTTTTCGGTATTTTCGGCGAATCAAAAGAAGAAATTCTTGATGCTGAAATTGAAAAACTCATTGAAGAACGTCAGGAAGCGCGAAGAAACCGAGATTTTGCGCGGTCGGACGAAATTCGCGACCAGTTGGCAGAACAAGGAATCATCCTCGAAGATACGAAGGACGGCGTCAGGTGGAAACGAAAATAAATTCCAAACAATTTGATTGTTTTGTTTTTAAAGTTTCTTGATATTTTTCTTTGCGCCTTTGCGCCTTAGCGGGAAATATACTTTTGTTCAATGAATAATTTTATTTCCCGCAAAGCCGCTCAGGCGCTCAGGTTAAAATCCTACAAAATTTTAAAATTACAGGATTGATTTGAGTTTGAAAATAACAATAAAAGATAGAATCAAAGGCGGAATTGTCGGGTTGCTCGTCGCCGATGCGCTCGGCGTGCCGTATGAATTTCATCCGCCGGAATCAATTCCGCCGTTTGAGGAGATCGAATACGAACCGCCCGCCGGTTTTCAGCGCGCGCATGCCGGGGTGCCGGTCGGAACCTGGTCGGACGATGGCGCACAGGCGCTTTGTTTGCTCGCTTCCCTGCTCGAACGCGAAAAATTCGATGTCGAAGATTTTGCCGCCAAACTCGTCCTCTGGTTTCGGGAAGATTATCTGGCAGTTGATGAGCTTTTTGATGTCGGAATTCAAACTCAACGGGCGATCCTGAATCTGCGAAAAGGCGTTCCGCCGCTCGAAGCAGGTCTCAAAGAAGAAAAAAATAACGGCAACGGTTCGCTGATGCGCGTTCTGCCGCTTGCCCTCTGGCATCAGGGAACAGATGAAGAATTAGTGCAGGACGCTTTCGACCAATCCGCCGTCACGCACGGGCACCTTCGTTCAAAACTCTGCTGCGCTTTATATTGCCTGTGGGCAAAAAACATCCTGCACGAAATTCCAAGACCATTTCAAAAAGCTGAAAACGATTTGAGGATTCTTTTTGACGGCGACCCTGAAGCCCAAAAAGAACTGGAAATCATCAAAAATTATGACCGGAAAGACCTCAACGGAACCGGTTATGTTGTTGATAGCCTGCACTCGGCGGTTTATTGCTGTGATGCGGATTCCTACGAATCCATCGTCAAAACCGCCATTTCACTGGGCAACGATACCGACACGACGGCTTGCATCGCGGGCGGAATCGCCGGTCTGATCCACGGTTTTGAAGCGATTCCCCCGCGTTGGCGCGAGAATCTGCGCGGGCGGGAAATTTATGAACCGCTTTTGGAACGGTTGCTCGCTCGTTTTTGAATTGTTATTTTTCGTCAACGAATAACAAAGTTCGTCCGCAAAATTTTACGGACGAACTTTGTTTTTCTGCCTTTCCTTTGCCCAAACGGATCAAAGCGAATTGAGAAAAGCCAGCAAACGATTTTTTTGCGCGTTGGTCAGATTGTTGTAGCGGTTGGTGACTGCCGTTGCCTGTCCGCCGTGGCGCGCGATCGCTTCCTGCAAAGTAAATGTCAGACCGTCATGCATCAGCCGGTTGCGCGTTCTGAGCGCCCAGAGCGGTGCCGTTTTGATCTGATTCGCCGTCGAAGCGAATTCCGGTGTCGGCAGAAACGGAATGCCGTCGCCGGTGCCGATATCGTGCAGCAGGAAATCGCTGTACGGATGAATGATTTTATAGCCGAGCGCGTTCGGAACGGTCATCGCGCCGCCGTTGATCCGCGTTCCGGGCGGTGCCGTCGTGATCGAATTGACGTGACAGACGTTGCAGCCGATCTGGTTAAAAAGCTGTTCGCCGAGCGTCACCGCATTGGTGATCGGACCGCGCGAAGGAGCTTTGGTCGAACGGATAAAATTGGCGAAAGCCCGGAGGTCTTCGCCATCGTCTTCCGGTTCGGGAACCGGATCGAACGGAGTTCCGAAACCGACAAAAACGCCGCTCGACGTATTTTCTTCCATAAACATCGGGTTTGTGATGCCCATTTCGTTTAAATATGCATCGCCCGCGAAAGATTCCAGACTGGCGTGCTGATTTTTCCAGCCGAAACGCCCGATCCGGGCAAAACTATTTGCTTCGAACACCGGGACATTGATGATCGAACCGCGCAAGCTCGCCGGTTGATTGTTGCGGATCCCGATGATCGTATCGTTGGCGATCGCTTCGATAAACCCGTTGCCGAGCGTGTTCGTCGAAATGCGGAAAGTGCGGACACCATCCTCGAAATTGACCCGTTCGACGATATTCTGATGCGTCGCCCGCGATTGAATCAGCGAACCGCCCAGCGATTCAAAAAACACGCCGTTATCGGTGCGTCCCGTGCGATGTTCGGCGATCTGGCTGGCGCCGCCCGTGACGACATTTTGATGACATTCACGGCAGCTCTGCGCGTTATAGGTCGGTCCGACGCCGTCCGCGATCAGTTCGACTTCCTCGAATATAAAACGGTTGTCGTTAAACGAGCGGTTCGGCACGACATTATCCTCGTTGATCGTGTCAAAAGGCGGTCCCTGCGGGTCGAACCCGTTGGTTAGGTTATCAAATCCGGTCGGGGCTTCGGTTACCGTTGAAATCGAGTTCTGACCGTCGGGGAGTTCACTTTCGGGAATGCCGACGGGGATGAATTTTTGACGGCGATTTTGATCGTCGGAATTCGCGGAATCCTTCGTTAGACTCTCCTGACTGCTGACAGTATTTTTATATGTTAATGAAAATACGAGGGCAATCCCGAAAGCCGCGATGATAAACAGTTTCAAGTTTTTCATTTTCACTCCTTTTTTTGCCAGACAAAGACCGATCTTTTAAAAAGAATACGTGCCGCAAATCATTTCGGGGTTGAAAAGAAAACTCTCTGCGGGCTGAAATTATCGTATTCCTTGCTGATAAACTCCGCCTGACTGCTTGTTTTTCACAAGCGTCGTAATTTTTGTTGTTAATTTATCGTTTCGGGTCTAGACGTGCCTTCTATTAAAACAAGTTTGCCTGTTTTTGACTGTCCGCTTCTTGCCGCACCTGTCCGCTTCTTGCCATTTCATATTTTGTAAAAAAGTTTGAATTCGGAACGCGGTCGGAATAATCAAAGATGAAAAGCGAGGCGGCTCAGCTTTGCACAAAAACGTCACCAAGCGCGGGAATCGGGAATCGTCAATCGTCAATCGTCAAGCAAAATTTACGGTTCACTTCAAGAATTCAGGTTTTAGTCGATTTCCGATTTTCGATTCCCGATTCCCGAACGTCCCGCGCCGACTTTTTGTGCAGAACCAGGCGGCTCACTAATTTATCTGAATGAAGTCCGGTAAACCGAGGGAATGACACCGTATGCCCGCCGAAATAAAAGCGTAAAACGGCTCGGGCTCCCGCAGCCGACCGCATAAGCCACAGTCGTCACGGTCAGATCGGTTTCGCGGAGCATTTTTTTGGCGCGCTCGAGTCGTTCGTGGATTACATATTGGTGCGGTGCGAGTCCGGTCGCCTGTTTGAAATTATGGGCAAATCGAAACTGACTGAGATTCGCGACTTTCGCAAGATTGCTGAGACCGATGTCTTCGGTCAGATTTTCATGGATAAATTCGATCACCCGGCGCAAATTTGCCGGAGTCAAGCCGCCTTTGTGGAGGCTGATTTGAGCCTTGATAACGGAATATTTGCTCAACAAATGAACCGTCAATGCCGTCCCGAGCGATTCGCCGTAAAGTCTGCCCGACAAAAACCCGTCCTCGGCTTCGGTCTTGAGCGCCATTCCGATATGTTCGATCTGCGCGTCCCGAAGCTGGTGATGCTCAACCAGTTCGATGTTCAAATTACTGCGCAGCTCACGGGCAACGCGCTTGAGCGTTTCCGGCAGCAGCTTGAGCACGAAAACTTCGTGTTGATGATGACCGCAGGAAAAATGCGGCGCCGAATCCATTGAGAAAAAACAGATGTTGGCGAAGCGATCGATTGGGTCGGGATTTTTTCCCTTGTTTTTTCCCGCCGGCAAAGCCGAAAAGCGGATCGTCAGGCTGTGATCCTTTTTTTTGAAATCCGGCACAGGCAGCGCGGCAAATTTGTGCTGTTCGACAATCAATCCATTCCAGTTTTTTCCGCTCGACCAAACGATGTTTGAATCGGGTTTTAACGGCGATCCGGATTCGACCAAACCCGGAGTTTTTATTTTTGCTTTCGACATGGCTTTCCCCTTTCGTTAATGCTTCGAAATAGAAACGATCAGACGCTTGACCGCCGCCGATCTCACTCCAAAAAATGAGATGGAAACGCGAGCCTTAGATTTTAAGCGTCAACGGGCATTTCAGCGACGGCGATTTTGAACGCCGTCCGAAATTAAGGGGATTGCCGGAATTTTCCAAGCCATTTGCCGACAGAAAGTCTGATCAACCGATTCGACCGGCAAATACTTGGAATTAAATTGTTAAAGTTGCGGAGGAAGTATTTAGAATTATGTAAATTTTTTAAATAAACAAAAAACTACGTTGTAAAACGAATATTATCACTGAACATCGCGAAGAATCAAACGATTTTTGTTTCCGGGCGGTTTGATGCTTTTTTTGGAGGGTTCAAAGCGCAGGCAGATCGATTTTTCGCGGTTAGATGATCAAAGCTGTTTTCGGGGAAATTGCGCGTCAGAGCTTAATTTTTGTCTTTTCGGACTTCTACTAAAAACGCCTTCAAACCCGGCGTTTCAAAAACCTGCGGTTCGCCGATCCGGTAACCTTTATTGATCAAATTACGGAGCGGCGGATGTTTTTCGTTAAAAACCGAATCGCGAAAAGCGATGTAAAACCGTTCGCCGCTGATGCCGTCGGCATCGGTTGTTTGAATCTTTTCAAACCCGCGCGGAAGAAAATATGCCTTGTCTTCCTGAAGCTCTTCGATGCCGCTGACTTTGACGATCTCGAAATTTTTCTCGGCGTCGCGCAGCGCAAACCACATATCGTAGGCGACCAGGTCTTCAAAAACGTAGATTTTCGCGGGGCTTTTTTTATCCAGATGGGTTGCCAGATTTTCCCACGCGCACCAGATATAAACGGGCGTTACGCGCCCGGTTTGCCGGAAAAAGGCGACGCTGTATAAAAATAAAACCAACCCGAGTAAAAATATTTTCAATAAAAATAAAATCAAACCGGGCAAATTTATTTCCTTCGGCGGGATTTTGATTTTGGTCAGGGCAATCGCCGAAAGAATCGCCAACGGGACGAACACGAAAATCAGATGGCGCGTTCCCCAGATCGAATACGGCAGGATCCAACTGGCGATAAAAGCCAGCAAAACCGGCAATGTTGCGTAAATCACGAGCAATTTCAAGTTTTGCTTTTCTTCCGTTGTGGCGCTTTTCCAATCGATCAGATAAAGGATAAAAGCCGTCAGTATGATGAGCAAGATCGGAATCGTGATGACGAAAACGGAAGTCTGTTCGACAGTGCTTTGCTGGTAATAAAACGGCTCGATCAAATCGCATAAAAACTGAAAAAGCGTTGCTAAATTCGGTTTTTGGATCCAGCCGATATTTTGTCCGAGATTTGAATTTACCTGCGCGGCTTTCCAGACGGCAAAAATCCAGGGCACGAAACCGAGAATTAAAATGCCCGACATTGTTAAGATTTGCCGAATTTTGATTCGCTGCAAAATGATGATCGCGGTGATCTGTGACAAAACGATCAGCCACCCGAAATAATGCGTGTAGATCAGCAAAATATTGAAAAGGGTGAGCAGCCAGATATTTTTCCCGAGATTCAGAAACCGCACGAAAAACCATAAAGAAAAAAGCGCGAAACACAGAAAAACGCTATACATTCGAACTTCCTGCGCGTATTTTATTAAGCAACCGTTGGCGGCTAAAAAAAATAGCGCCAGCGCGATCGTCGAATAATTCAATTTCAATTCGCGGCAGAGCAAAACCAGCGGAACGATCGCGATGACCGAGAAAAAGACCGAAAAAAATCTGAGCCAGAACAGCGATTCGCCGCCGACGGAAATCCAAATTTTCAGCAGCACGTAAAAAAACGGCGGGTGAATCAGATCCTGTGCGATGAACCAAAACAAATTCTGAAAATCCATTTCGGCGGCGTGAACGCTGAAAATCTCGTCAAACCAGAGACACGAATCCGTCAGATGCCAGAACCGCCAGGCGATAAAACAGACGCAGACGGCGGCGAGAATCACAAGCCAGATTTTATCGCTCAATTTCATCTGATGTTATTTTGGTTCTTTTGCTGAGAATCTGGCGATTTTTCGGGCGTTTCGCTGCTTTCGGCTGCCGGATCTTCGAATTTTCCCCGGTTTTCTTCCAAATCTTTTCGGGCTTTTTCGGTTTCCCTTTTCAAATCTTCGCGGTTTATTTCCGGAGAATTCGAATTTACATTTTTTGAAATATTTGAATTCTGATCCGGCGGTTTGTTTGAATTGCCGGAATTTGATGTTTGACAACCAGCCAAACATGAAATCAATGAGCCAGTCAAAAGGAAGCCGAATTTGGTTTTCATCAAAATTTGACTCCTTATTTCTACAAAGTTATCCCGTCGCAGAGCTTGCCGCCGATACTTGTATAAAAAAGCGGAACTTCTTTGAACGTATCGGTGTCGCGGCAATATGAAAGGCACTTGTCGTAGGGTTTCGAGTAAATATGCAGACTGACCGCGCGTTCGTCGAATTCGGGCAGATTGAGAACCTGGTGAATCGGTTCTTCGAGTTCGACTTTTGCCGCGAGACATTCGGAAAGATCAAAACGGTCGGTTTCTTCGAGCCGGCAAAAGCCTTTTTCTTCGTCGATTTCAACGGCGCGGAAATTTTGCCCGCGAAGTTTGCCGACCGGCACGGTCATCCAGCATTTTTGCTCGGAATGATTGTGGACGCGCGAAACCTGTCCTTTTTCCCAGCAAATCGCCATCAGCTCGAAACGCGCGTCCTTGTAGATCAGATTGCGCGTATAACAGCGTTCACTCCAGAAAAAATAGCGCGAAATCGTCCCGACCTCGACCTGATTTTCACCCAAAAATTGATAGACATTATCGCAGGTAAATTCTTTGTCGGAAATTGAACGCAACCCTTCGACGAGTTTTTCGACCGAAACCATCATAATATTTTGAACCCTTTTCAAATTGGCTTTGATATAAAGAAAATATCAAAGTCGCGGCTTTGAATCAATCAGAGCAAACCTCTGTAATAAACGCGTTTGACCTCGGTGCGCGTACATTTGCCGTCCGCCAGATCATCGCCCGTGTCCTTGCAGCACGGTTGCAGACGGCTGCAGCTCAAACCGCTTTTCAAAAGTTTGGCAAGCTGGTCTTGCCCGATGCCCGACGGGTGAAAACAATCGCAGCACGAAAGCTGTTCGGCATTGAATTTATAAAACCACGGCGCGTCGGAATAGATAAAATCCGTTCCCGCGGCTTTCGCGGCGCCGCCGACCATTTCGCCGCCGATGATGACGACCGGCGAATTTCCGCCGTCGGGAATCAAGGCGTATTCCGCCGTCACGCGTTTTAAAATCTCCCGATACGCGCGCATCGCCGTGACCGTGTCGGTGATCCGCGCCGCCGAACAATCGCGCGTCAGCGAGCCGCAAATATTTGTCAAGCCCCATAAAAATTGACAGGTGCCGCCGATCTGACAATTCGATTTGCTGCCGAAATTGCAAAGCTGCGAAACGCGCACCGGCGCGACGACGCCGATCCGCGTGTTTGGGACGCTCATCAAAACGTCGAGACCTTTGCGAAATTCGCGCTCGAACGAAGCGGGCTTGGTTTTGCAATAATTGTTCGGGTCAAGATCGACGCTCGTGCACGAAGCGTTCGTTTTTGTCAAATTTCCCGCGCAGCTATCGTTATGACCGAGGAAAACCGCCGCCAGTTTTTGCCCGCTCTGCGCGTTCAGATAATTTTTGATGTTGTTCGATTGATTGACAAAATCCGACAGCATTCGGGCGCCCGACGCGGCGTGATTCGGATTTGCGGCAAGAATATTCGTTCCGAAATCGCATTCGAGCCGCTCGATAAAGCTGAGGACGTTTTCGCTTCCGGCTCCGCACAGATTCGCGCCGTGCGTGTCGCTCGTCAACCAGTTATATTGCTCCTGATCGGCGTTTGCACACGGAAACGAACTTGCCGCGTTGAAGCCTTTTGTAATGCTGTCGCCCGCCGCGTCGATCGCCTGAATACTCAATTGCGCTTTTGTCTGGATTGAAAAAACAAACAAAACCGCCAAACAAAAAACGCCCAGCATTTTTTTCATTGCCGAATTTCTCCCCGAGTTTTTTTGGTCTTAAAAAATCCGAACTGCTTTTTAATTCTTCTGCGCTTGCTGCAAAAAGTCAACGAATTCCGGCGTGTTTCGCGTTAAACCGGGAAAGGTCGAAACTGTTTTGCCGTCGGCTTCCAAAATTGCGTAAAACGGCAAAGCGACGGTCGCAAAGGTTTTTTCCTGAAATTCCTGCTGGCGATTATTATTTTCGCTGCCGTCGTCGGTGTAAAGACGCGCTAAAATGAATTTGCTCATTTCGGCTTCGACTTCTTTTTTGACGAAAACATTTGCTTCCATCCAGCGGCAATTCGTGCAGGTGTAACCCGTAAAATCGATAAAAACGCGTTTGTTTTCGGACTTTGCCCGCGCCAACGCTTTTTCCAGATCGTTGTCGATCCAGGTTAATTCTTCCTTCGATTGACCGAAAACTTTTGACGAAGAGCCTTCCAGATCCGGCGGCAAAAATGATTCGAGTTCGCCGAGCTTGGCGCCGAAAAGTCCGGTCAGCAGATAAAAGCTGATCGCCAGACTCAAGATCGCCGAAACGAGCCGCAGCGCGCCGATCTTTTCGGGTTTGGTGTCGTGGAAAAGCTGGAATTTACCCAACAGATAGATCGCTAAAATGATGCCGATCGCGATCCAGATCGCGAGCACGAACGAGCGCGTGAAAATTCCCCATTTCCAGATCAGATCGACATTCGAGATAAATTTCATCGCCGCCGCGACTTCCAAAAAACCCATCGCGACCTTCACGGAATTCATCCAGCCGCCCGCGCGCGGCAATTGCGAAACCAGCTGCGGGGCGAGCGCGAGCACGAAAAACGGCAGGGCAAAAACGGTCGAAAACGCGAGCATTCCGACCAGCGGCATTTGCCAATTGCCTTGCGAAGCCGAAACCAAAATCGTCCCGACAAACGGCGATGTGCAGGTAAAGCTCGTCAGCGTAAAGGTCAGTCCCATAAGAAGCGCGCCGACAATTCCGCTGCCTTCGCCTTCCTTGGTGCGCGTCAGATTGTCGAGCCGCGTCAAAATGCTCGACGGAATCTGCAGCTCGTAAGCGCCGAAAAGGTTAAAGGCAAAAAGCAGAAAGATCGCGGTGATCGCGATATTGACCCACGGATTTGCCGCGAAAAGATTGATGCCCGCCGCGCCGACAAAAACGGCGAGCAGCATTCCCAGAATCGTAAAGGTCGCGATGATTCCGAGCGAATAGATCGAAGCGAGCTTGATCGCTTTTCCGCGGCTGTGGCTCGCGTGATTTGTAAAATACGAAACCGTGATCGGGATCATCGGAAAAACGCACGGCGTCAAAAGCGATAAAGCACCCAATGTAATTGCCAGCCAGATAAAGGAACTCAAGGGCAAATCGTTTGGGTTTTGGGTTTTGGGTTTTGGGTTTTGGGTTTCTTGCTGGTTGCTGACGGCGGACGGCTGATTGCTGTTTTCGACCGGCGCGCTCGAAAGCGCGCTCTTTTTGACGTCTTCAAAACCCGCAAACGTGACTTTGACGGTGCGCGGCGGCAGACAAACCTTGTCGTCGCAAACCTGATATTTGACGTTAACCGCCAGATCGTCGGCTTTTGCCTCGGCGGTTGTTTTTAAGGGCAAATTAAATTCCGCCGTTTTGGCAAAAAACTTCGTATCGATATTAAAATTCGGGTCAAATTTCGTGATCGGCGCAGGCGAGGTCGTTTTCCCGTCGATCACGAAAGGCGAGTTTTCGGCAATCGTAATGCGCGTCGGAAACGGACCGCCGTCGGGTTGTTCGACCGCGTAGAGATGCCATTCGCCTTCGATCGTCGCCTTTAATTTGGCTTTGAAAGTTTCGTTTTGTTTGAGAGTTTTGCCTTTCGCGTCGGATTCGAGGAGCCACGAAACCGGATTTTGCGCCGCCACCGGCAGCGTAAAAAACAAAAACAAGCCGAGCCATAAAACTTTTGCACGAAGATTGAAAAACATATTTATCTCTGAAGCGGATTTTATCATTTCTCTTAAAAAATGTCGTTTTTGCGGCGATTTATTCCCCGAAAATTTATTTTACGTTTGCAAAGTGTTCAAGGTTTTGCACAACTGCCCTCCGGTCGCTTATAATTTTCTTTCCATTGGAATTCAAAATTTAAGACCAACGGAGTTTGGAGGATAGGAATTTTGCCAAAAACAGCAACTCGCCAAAAGACGGAAACAAAGCCGACCAAAGCGGCAACGAACGGAAATAATAAACCGGCGCCGAAAGACGCGCCCGAAAACCAGACGGACGAACCGGACGTTTACGATGTCAAAGAAGCGCAAGCCGAATTTAACAAACGGCGCAAATCGCAGATCGCTTCGATCAAAAAGCTCGATAAGGAATTTTTGGGCGAAATGCTCTACCAGATGATTCTCGGGCGGCTTTTCGAACGCAAATGCGCGGAAGTTTATCGAATGGGCAAGATCGGCGGATTTTGTCATCTGTATATCGGACAGGAAGCGATCGCCGTCGGTTCGATGATGGCGCTCAAAGAAGGCGATTACGCGATCACCTCGTATCGCGATCACGTGCAGGCGATGATCGCCGGCATTACGCCCGAAGCCGTTCTCGCCGAACTTTACGGCAAAGCGACCGGAAACGTCGGCGGCAAAGGCGGTTCGATGCATATGTTCTCGAAGGAAAAAGGCTTTTTCGGCGGACACGGCATCGTCGGCGGACAGATCGGCGTCGGGACGGGCATGGCTTACGCGCAGAAATACAAAGGAACCGATAACGTGACGCTCTGCTTTTTCGGCGAAGCGGCGGTCAATCAGGGGATTTTTCACGAATCGCTGAATATGGCGCAGCTTTGGAAACTTCCCTGCATCTACATCTGCGAAAACAATCAATACGGGATGGGCACGTCGCAAAAACGCGCGATGAGCATTTCGAACATCGCGAAAAAAGCCGAAGGCTACGCGATGGCGGGCGAATTCGTCGACGGAATGGATGTGATGGCGGTACGCGAAGCAACATTGCGGGCAATTGAAAGAGCGAGAAAAGACGGTTCGCCGACGCTTCTCGAAGTTCGCGCTTATCGCTATATGGGTCATTCGATGTCCGATCCGGGAAAATACCGGACGACTGAAGAAATCAAAAAATATCAGGAACGCGATCCGATCATTCTTTTTCAGGATTCTTTGAAAGAAGCAAAGGTTTTCACCGACAAAGACTTTGAAGATTTTGTCGCGAAAGCAACGGAACAAGTTGACGCGGCAGTCAAATTTGCCGACGAAAGTCCGTTTCCCGATGAAAGCGAGCTGTTCACGGACGTTTTTGCTTAGTTCATAAAATGAACATTTGGTTAAGCCGAAAACTAGCCTTTCTTTTGGGAATAATCACGCCTATATTGGAAACGATCCGGCGTTGGCATACCTGGCAGGAAAGTCCGTCGGCTTTGTTTGACGATTATATTCTCGGAGGTCTTTTGATCTACGGCGCCTGGCGCGTCGGTCAAAATCCTCAAAGCGGGCAGCGATTTTTAACTGCCGGTTGGGGTTTTGCGCTCGGAATGGTCTATTCAAGTTTCTTTTGGCAGTTGGAGCAAATGCGGCTCAACGCAATTGACCCCGCGCCGGTTTCTTCAGGCTTGGTGGCGGTCGTCAAAGGCATCGGTTTTATTTTAGTATCTATTGGTTTTATAACGAGTTTAAGAAAATTACCTGTTGAAAAATATGGCTGAAATGACAATCCGCGATGCTTTGAATCAAGCATTACGCGAAGAACTTTTAAGAGACGAAAATGTCTTTATCATGGGCGAGGAAGTCGCCGAATATGACGGCGCGTATAAAGTGACGCGCGGGCTTTGGACGGAATTCGGCGACAAGCGCGTCGTCGATACGCCGATCACCGAGCTCGGTTTTGCGGCGGTCGGCGTCGGCGCGGCGATGGCTGGACTGCGCCCCGTGGTCGAGTTTATGACGTGGAATTTTTCGATCCTCGCGGCTGACCAGATCATCAACCACGCGGCGAAAATGTTCTATATGTCGGGCGGACAATTCAACGTGCCGATCGTTTTTCGCGGTCCGAACGGTTCGGCGTATCAGGTTTCAAGCCAGCATTCGCAAGCCTTCGAAGCGTTTTATGCAAACTTTCCGGGCTTAAAGGTCGTCATGCCGTCGACCGCCGCCGACGCGAAAGGCTTGCTCAAATCGGCGATCCGCGACAATAATCCGGTGATGTTTCTCGAACAGGAAACGATGTACGGCTTGAAAGGCGAAGTTCCCGAAGACGCGGATTTCACGATTCCTCTGGGCTTGGCGGACGTCAAGCGCGAGGGCACGGACTGCACGATCGTCGCGCGGTCGTTCACGGTTCCGCAAGCTTTGAAAGCGGCGGAAATCATGCAGGCGGAATTTGACGTTTCGGTCGAGGTCGTCGATCCGCGGACGATCAAACCGCTCGATATCGAAACGATCGTCGCGTCCGTCAAAAAGACGAACCGGCTCGTGATCGCCGAAGAATCGCACGCGTTTGCGTCGGTCGGCGCGGAAATTTCGCATCAGGTGATGGAAAACGCCTTCGATTATCTCGATGCCCCGATCCGCCGTATTTCGACCGTCGAAGCGCCGATGCCGTATGCCCGAAATTTGGAAGTCGCGGCATTGCCGAGCGTCGAAAAGATCGTCGCGGCGGTCAAAGAAGTTTGCTATTTGTAGAATGAACTTGAGCGTTATCAAATTTTTACAAGTAGTTTTATTGATCTTTGCGGTTCTTTGTTTGGCAATTTCGGTTTTCGCAGTTTACAAATATTTTTTTGACGCGCTGCCGACAAAAGAAGGGTTTGTAACCGTGACGGGCGAGGTCGAGAAGTTTGAAAAAAAGACTTCCGAAGCGTCCGGCAACGAGTATCTGGATATTTATTTGAAGGATCACCCGCTCAGATTTCGGGTCGGAATCGGCGGTTACGAGACGAGATTTAAAAGTGAACTTTTTTATTCAACCGTTCAGACGGGCAGTAAAATCTATATCGAAGTCAAAAAAGACGCGCTTGAAAATCCGATGACGCCGCGCGGCGATCCGGCGAAAACCGTGTTTATCGAAACGCTCGCGGATGATTCGAACAAATATATCGATTGGGTAGATTTTATAAATTGGTATCAAAACGACCGCAAATGGGTTTTGGTGATTGGAATTGTTTTCTTTGCGGCAGGCGCATTATTAACCGTTTTATCAATTTTTTATCTTCCGAGGTTTGAAGCCGGACAACTTAAAAGCCATTGAAACGCGTTAATAAAAATGGAAACGATCTATCTGACAGTTCCGGGCGTCACGAATTCGAGTCCGCAGCATTGGCAAAGTCTTTGGGAAAAGAAGTTTCCCGAAAAGTTCCGGCGCATCGGGCAAACCGATTGGGACACGCCGGTTTGCGATGATTGGATTGCCCGGATCGAAGCGGAAGTCCAAAAGGAAACGCCCGCCAATGTGGTTCTCGTTGCGCACAGTCTTGGCTGCACGGCGGTCGCGCATTGGGCAAAGCGGTTCGGAACGCGCATCAAGGGTGCATTTCTGGTTGCGCCGAGCGATTGCGAGGCAGAAACCTACAATTTCGACACGAGAGGTTTTGCGCCGATCCCGCTTGAAAAATTGCCGTTTCCGAGCATCGTGATCGCATCGACCGATGACGAATATGTTTCGCTTGAGCGCGCCGCGCAATTTGCCGCCGCGTGGGGCAGCGATCTCGTGAATGTCGGCGCGAAAGGTCACATCAATGCGGGCGCGGGTTTCGGTGAATGGCAGGAAGGTTTGGAGCTTTTGAAAAAATTGGACTGAGGTTTGACCAATGAATAAAAAAGATTTAAAACGCGAATACCGCGAAACGAAGATCCCGATGGGCATTTTTCAGATTCGCAATCTGACGAACGGAAAGGTTTTGATCGGTTCGTCGCTCAATTTAAACGGCATTTTTAACCGGCATAAGTTTGCGCTGAACGCCGGAAGCCATCAGAACACGGCTTTGCAGGCGGATTGGAACGAGCTTGGCGGCGATAAATTTGCGTTCGAGATTCTGGAAGAGCTCGAACCGCGCGAGAATCTCGATGACCGCAAAGAATTGGTTTTTCTGGAAGATCTATGGCTTGAAAAGGAAATGCCTTTTGGCGATAAAGGTTACAATGAACGCAAGCTGACGCGCGAAGAAAAACTGCAAAAGCTGGCGGCAAAAAAGAATGGTCAGTAATCGGTGAAAGTTTATTTTTTCAAGGCGGAAATTAAACATTGAGAAAAATTATGAACAAAAAATTTGCTTTCTCTTTCCTGCTTTTTGCTTCGCTGTTCGGCGCGTTCGGAAACTTTCAAACAACGGCTCAGACAAAAACCGGGCAAACCAAAAATGCGGCGGTCGAATTTTGGACAAAACAGCGTGACAAGGCTTTCGAGAAAAGAACCGCTCCGACCGGCATCGCGCCGAAAGGTTTGGTCGTTCCCCAAGAATTGAAGGCGGACGGCGTTGCCAAGCAAAAGACGAAACTATCGGAAATGGTTGCCGCCGGTTATGAACAGCCGTTGGATTTTCCCGATCTTGCCGCCAAGTTTTTGAATGGCGATTTGGTTGAATTGCCGGTCGCGACCGAATCTTATTTTCTCGATGTCGGCGGCAGTGCGACCGAAGATGAATTTTCTTCCTTCAGCTTTGAAGACGGAACTGTCATCCTAAAACCCGAGGCGCCCAAATATCTGACGCTCAAGAAACTTGCCGATGATTTTGCCGGAACAACATATGATTTAAATAATCCGAAAGACCGCCGACAGATGAGGATCAGATTATTGAGATTGGTTAATCCGCCAACAAAAGCTTTGCTCGAAGAGATCGCCGATGCTTATCAGCAAAAATTCAAACGTCCTTTGCGGCTGACTTCGATGACCCGTTCGATGGAGTATCAGTTGATGCTCAACAACACGAATCCCGAAACATTTAGGGTCACCGGAAAAGGTTCGCTGCCGCCGCACACCTCGGGCGGTGCGTTTGATATCGCGCGAAAACATCTGACCGCCGAAGAACAAAATTTCATTCTGGCAAAACTTGCGGAAACGGAACGGCTCGGAAAAACGGACTCGACGATCGAATACGGCGTAAACGCTTGTTTTCACGTTTTTGTGTACGCGGACGGCAAACCGCCGAAGATTTAACAAACAGATTTTTTATATAGACAAACAATTATGGCGAACAAAATTTTAATGCCCAAACTTTCTCCGACGATGGAGGAAGGGCAAATTTCAAGATGGCTCAAAGCAGAAGGCGACGCGGTCGAAGCAAACGAAACCATCGCCGAAGTTGATACCGACAAAGCGACAATGGAAATGACTTCGCTCGAAGCCGGAACGCTTTTAAAAATTCTCGTTCCGGCGGGCGAAAATGCCAAACTCAATCAAACGATCGGCATTATCGGCAAGTCGGGCGAAGATTTCTCCGCGCTTTTAGACGAACCGGCGGCGAACGGCGGCGGTTCAGCCCCAAGTCCCGGGTCCCAAGCACCAAGTCCGGAAGAAGCGCCGAAAACCGCACCGAAGGCGGAAACAAAGGCTGAAACGCCCGCGCCGAAGGCGGAAACCGCAGACCAAAACCCAAAAACAGAAGAACAATCTTCCAACGGACGCTTGATCGTTTCGCCGATCGCGGCGCGGATGGCGGCGGAAAACGGGATTGATCTAAAATCGATCGCGGGTTCGGGTCCGCAAGGTCGCATCATCAAACGCGACATCGAAGCCGCGCTCGCCGGGGAACAAAAACCCAAAACCGAAGACCAAAAACCCGCGACCGCACCGGCGTTTGGGCAAACGCCGGACGTTCAGGGCGCGTCCAGCTATCGCGAAGAAAACACTTCGAAGATGCGGCAGATCATCGCGAGCCGTCTGGCTGAATCGATCGGACCGATCCCGACGTTTTATTTGACGGTCGAGATCGAGATGGACAAGGCGCTCGATTTTCGCAAAGAGATCAATGCCGCGCTCAAAGAAGAAGAAAAAGTATCGGTTAACGATATTATCGTCAAGGTCGCGGCAATGGCTTCGTTAAAACATCCGTTCGTCAATGCTTCGTATCGCGGCGACAAACTTCGTTTCTATGAAGACGCGGATGTCGGCGTCGCGGTCGCGATCGACGAAGGTTTGATCACGCCGGTCGTCCGCGGCGCGAACAAAAAAGGCATCGCCGAAATTGCCCGCGAAGTCAAGGAACTGGCGGCGCGCGCCCGCGAGAAAAAACTTGCGCCCGAAGAATATACCGGCGCGACATTTTCGGTTTCGAACCTCGGAATGTTCGGCATCAAGGAATTTACGGCGATCATCAACCCGCCCGAAGCCGCGATCTTCGCGATCGGCGGCGCAACTCCGACGGCGGTCGTCCGCGGCGGCGAGATCGTCATCCGCCAAATGATGAGTGTGACGATGAGCTGCGACCACCGCGTCATCGACGGCGCGACCGGCGCAAAATTCCTGCAAACCTTCAAACAAATGCTCGAAAATCCGATCCTGATGCTGATGTAAAAATCGGCGGTCAACCAAAACCAAAAGGCGAAAGATAAATTGTAAAAACAAATATCTTTTGCCTTTTTTCTTTTTGCACGAATTTTGATGCCGGTCGCGCTTGCTGATTAAATGCGGCAGAGAAAATATTTCCCGCCAAGTCGCAAAGTACACCAGGAAAGAGCGATTTGCGCAAATACAAAGTCGTCTTCAATCGTGTGTCCGCAAACATTGTCAAAGTCGCATTCAAATTCTTGATCTAACTTCTCTTTATTCAACCGCAGTTTTTCGGTGAAATTTAGACGCGGTTATATTCGTTTTTGACGATTTGGAAACATTCGCAAGTTAATTCTTCGAGCCCCGGGCGGTTGATGACCGTGATATGTCCGCGTGAATATTTGATAAAACCGCGGTTTTGCAATGATACGGCGGAAATCGAAACGCTCGGACGATTGACGCCGAGCATCGTCGCGAGAAATTCCTGCGTCAATTTTATTTCATCGCCGTCAACCCGGTCGTGACACATCAGCAGCCAGCGCGACAATCTTTCTTCGATCGAATGCAGCCGGTTGCAGAGCGTCGTCTGGCTGATCTGGATCATCAGCTTATGGATAAAGCGCAAAAGCCGGAAGTGAACAGTTCCGCACAGTTTGAACTCATCGCGGATGACGGAGGTCGGAAGTCGCCAGCCGTCGCCCGGAATTTGGATCATACATTCGTTCGGCGACGAATCGACGCTCATCAAAACATCCAAGCCGACCGCGCCTTCCCGACCGATAATACCGACTTCGGTGCTTCGTCCGGCGGAGGTGTTGGCAACGATCGATGCGACCGCATCGTTCGGAAAATAAACGTGCGAAATCGGTTCGAGCGGTCGGTAAAGATATTTTCCCGATGGCAGTTCGACCGGTTCGAGATGCACGGAAAGCCGCAAAAGATCTTCTTTCGGAAGCGTTTGAAGTAATTGATTTTTGACGGAAAGTATCGATTGTTCGGACAAATAAATCTCCTCTATGACCATTCGTGTGCGCGAACACAGCAAGCGGCACAAGAAGATGTTTTTTTTAGCAAGTCCTAATGTCGGGTGTTGAATTCTAAAAGAACAGCTATATCCACCAATACTATACCATTAAAAGTTGATTAATCTGTCGGGTAGCGAACATATTGACCAAAAACTTGTAAATTCTTTTGGATGAATAATTTTCAGGAAAAAGCCCGATACTTGTTTTGTAACAATAGTTCGACTGTTTCGTTGATTTTATCGAGGTCGTTGGGTTTGATCAGATAAGCGTTGGCGCCCGCACGGAGCGCTTCATCGAGATCGACATCGCGCCCCATTCCGCTATAGATCAAGATCGGGGTCATCGAATCTTCTTGACGGATCAAACGGCATAACTCAAAACCCGACAATTCCGGCATCCGATAATCCAAAATATATAGGTCAAACGCCAGATCGCTAATCAATTCCAATGCTTTGGCGACCGTGCCAACCGCAGTTACGCCATAATTTTCATTAAATTGCTGAAGCCACAACTCCATTAACTGGCAGGCATCCGCATCGTCATCAACATAGAGAATACGCCGCGAAGAAGGATTCATGACATTACCTCATAAGTCAAAATTTAAGGGTTTTACTGATCTGAAACAGGATTTGTAAAATTTACCGTTGACGAACTAATTAACCAATGGTGCTAGTTGAAAAAGTCACGGAAAAGTTTCTATTGTGAAGG
>CADEFG010000009.1 GCA_902826505.1 uncultured Acidobacteriota bacterium | reverse complement strand
ATTAATCAACGGAAAATCCATCGGCGTTCAAAAAAATAACACGGAAACCAGCAAACGGAACGACATTTTCTGGAAAGGCGTTGATTATTCGGCAGGTAAAATGGTTGCCATTGCCAGAAACGCTTCCGGCAAAGAAATCGCCCGTCACGAGCTTGAAACCACGGGCGAAGCCGTTGCTTTGAAAATGGAAACGGAAAATGCCGGTTGGAAAGCCGACGGCATGGATTTGCAATACGTACGAGTTTACGCGGTCGATCGCGAAGGTCGCGTCGTGCCGACATTTAAAGGCGAAGCGACATTCGACGTTTCCGGCGAAGCGAAATTGATCGCCGTCGATAACGGCGACCATTCGAGCGACGAACTTTTCTCGGGCAATCAAAGAACGATGTATCGAGGATTTGCGATGGCAATCCTTCGCGCCGGACAAACGCCGGGCAAAGTGAATGTCAAGGTTTCGGTCAAAGGTTTGAAGCCGGCGGAGAAAACTTTTACTACGAAATAGACTTTATGGACTTTTGCAGGAACAAACCGAAATCCTCAGAAAACAAGTTTTTCAGGAAAATCAAAAACCGCCCGCAAATCTGAAAAAGCGAAACAAACAATCTGATGAATAACGAAAAAAGGTCGGTTGGATCAAGTGAAACGCAGACAGAATTTATCGCAGCAGGCGGCAAGATTTGTCCGGTCGGTTTACCCAAAGAGACAACCGACCATTATTGAGATCCATTTCAACTGATCTTAAGTCTTAAATTCACCATTTGCGTAGCCATTTGACTTCATGTATATTACTCGTAGTTAAGTGGCTACATATATGAATTTAAGACGAGACGTTTTTCAGGCAATTGCAGACCCGACCCGGCGGGCAATACTTTTGTTGGTCGCGGCGCAGTCGATGTCGGCAGGGGCGATTGCGTCAAATTTCGACACGGCACGACCGACCGTTTCCAAACATCTGCAAATTCTTACCGAATGCGAACTGCTCGAACAAGAGCAAACGGGCAGAGAAATCTACTATCGTTTAAATCCCGAAAAGCTGAAAGAAGTTGCCGACTTTATCGAACCGTTTCGCGAAAGTTGGGAAATTCGTTTTAACCAGCTCGACAATTTATTATCAGTAATTAAGGAACAAAAAAAATGAACAACAATTTGCTATTTGATTTTACCGTTGACAAGGCAACAAAAACGGTCGTGATAACCCGCGAGTTTGCCGCCGAACTCCCGCTGGTTTGGGATGCTTTTACGAAACCGGAACTACTCGACCAATGGGTGGCGCCCAAACCCTGGGCATCTAAAACCAAATATATGAATTTCAAAGTCGGCGGACGACGATTTTATGCGATGGTCAGCCCCGAAGGACAGGCGCGTTGGTCAATTCAGGAATATACTTCGATCAATCCGAAAACCAATTTTAAAATGTTTAATGCCTTTGCCGACGAGGCTGAAAATCCCGAATTGCCGGGTTCTGATTGGGATTATAATTTCAGCGAACAAACCGGCAAAACGAAAGTGCGCATTTCTATTTACAACGAATCGCTTGCTCGGATGGAGAAGATGATCGAAATGGGCTTTGTCGAAGGCTTTAAAATGACGATTGATAACTTAGACAAATTGTTGGTGACTTTATCGCAAAGTAAGCAGCCGTAGTTTTATATGAACATACCAGAGCAAATCAAAAATTATCTTACAAGCCAAACTGAACCAAAACGAAGCGACATGCAGGCTTTGCACCGCATCATTTTGGAACTAATGCCGGCATGTAAATTATGGTTCTTGGATGGTAAAAACAGTGAAAATAAAACTGTTACAAATCCTAATATAGGATATGGACATCACATCATAAAATATGCTGATGAAACCACCAAAGAGTTTTATCAAATTGGTCTGAGTGCCAATAAAACCGGAATCTCTGTCTACATCCTCGGTATCAAAGATAAGTCATATTTGGCTCGAACGTTTGGGGGGGAAATTGGCAAGGCGAATGTGACCGGGTATTGCATCAGGTTCAAAACTCTAAAAGATATCAACATTGATATTCTTGAAGCGGCAATCCGATTTGGGGTTGGGGCTCGGCATGAAAAAGCCGGGCTGATGAGATGATTAGCGCAGTTCTCTGGTAAATGGCTGACATTTTCCCGCCAAGGCGCAAAGTGGCAAAGAAAGCACAAACCTTGGCGTCTTCGCGCCTTGGCGGGAAACTTTCTTGTAATTCAATTACCCGGGTTTTGCTCTAGTTTGCGGTCGCTGAATTTTCCAGGCGATTGACATCGTTTTGCAAATTTTTTCAAAACAAAAAAGGCTTCGGGATAAAATCCAAAAGCCTTTTTTTAGATTAAGGAAAAAAAGATTAGTTATCTTTGTTTTCTGTTTGCGGGACTTGTTGGTTTTGCAGACGCTGTTGTTTGCGCAGTTCGCGTTTTTGCTTCATTTCCTGTTTCTTTTGTTCAAGCTGTTGAAGCTGTTCGGGCGTCAGCACCGCGAGGATTTGTTGATGAATTGCCTGACCTTTTTCACGCGATTGTTGTTTCAGGGTTTTCATTCTTTCTTGTTGGTCGGCGGTCAATGTGCCTTCGCGTTTGGCTTGATGAAGAGTTTTAAATTCTTCCATCGTCGCCTGATCGGGGCGATTCGATTCCATAATCGTGCGAATCTGCTCTTTTTGCGTGTCGGTCAGATTCAATTCACGAAAACCGCGCATCATACCGCCGCGTCCGCCGCCACGGCGAAAGCCTTTGCCCATGCCGTCGCGATTGCCTTTGCGCCATTCGCGTTTTTCCTGTTTCTGCGTCGTGTCGGTGTCTGTTTTGGTGGTGTCCTGTGCCGATGCAAATGTTGAAAATGCAACGACGGCAAACGCCATAGTCAGAGCCGAAAACAATTTATTTTTTAATGACATTCTTTTACCTCTAGTTTTGTTTTTAGAATTTAGCTTTCGCTTTTCACATCTTTTGACGCTTATTATAACTCTTTAGTCGAAGGTTTTTTTATTTTTATCGTAAAGAATTGTAAAGGAGTGGTCTTTGGTTTTTGTTCTTTATTTTTGGTTTTTGTCAGGTAATTTATCGTTAATAAAATAACTTGCTGGAAAACGCCTGATCGGTAGCATTTTCGTTAGCAAATGCGTCTGTGCTTGATAACGAAATAAGCAGTTGCCCGACGCAAACACTACTGACTTTTGCACCAAATGCCAAAGACCAAAGACCAAAAACCAAAAACCAAAGACCAAATTACAGCTTTTGCATTTAACTTTTGCCGTCTATCACTGTAAAATGCGAAGTTTGGGTAGAATAGCAGACGGACAAAACTAAATGAGATTTTTATCGGAAATAAATTCACCGGCGGATTTGCGGCAGTTAAAAGTTGAAGATTTGCAGGAAGTTGCCGACGAAGTGCGGCAGTTCATCATTGATACCTGCTCGCGGGTCGGCGGACACACGGGCGCGAGTTTGGGCGCGGTCGAATTGGCGGTCGCGATGCATTATGTTTTTGATACGCCGGACGATCGTCTTGTTTGGGATGTCGGGCATCAGGCTTACGCGCACAAGATCTTGACGGGCAGACGCGACGAGCTGCACACGATCAAAACCTACGGCGGGCTTTCGGGATTCCTGCGGCGCGAAGAGTCGGAATACGATACGTTCGGCGCGGGACACGCTTCGACATCGCTTTCGGCGGCGCTCGGAATGGCGGTCGCGCGCGATAAAAAGCAGGAAGATTTTCACGTTTGCGCGCTGATCGGCGATTCGAGTTTGGCGGGCGGAATGGCGATGGAAGCGATCAATCAAGCCGGACATTTGAAGTCGCGTTTGATCGTTTTGCTCAACGATAACGAAATGTCGATCGCTCCGGCGGTCGGCGGTTTGGCGCGTTACTTGAACCGCATCAAAGGCGCGCAGAGTTATCAGCATTTTAAGGAAGAGCTCGGTGATGCGCTCGAATCGGTTCCGCATTTCGGCGAACGCTTGCGCCGCGCGGCAAAATCCGTCAAGGATGCGATCGCGGCGGCGGTTTTGCCGGGGGCATTGGTCAACGAATTAGGCTTTAAATACATCGGTTATGTTGACGGGCATAATGTTCCGATGCTGGTGCGGGCGCTCGAAGAAGCAAAAAAAGTTCACGACGGTCCGGTTATTGTCCACGCTTTGACAACCAAAGGCAAAGGTTTTCCGAACCCTGAAAAGAATTATTACGCCTATCACGCGACCGGACCTTTCGACCCGAAAACCGGTTTGCCGTATAAATCTGCAAAATCGGCGCCGCCGACCTATACCGAGGTTTTCGGCAAAACGATGTGCGAATTGATGGAAGCCGATAAATCGATCGTCGCGCTGACCGCCGCGATGCCGGACGGAACGGGAATCGATTATGTTCTCAATAAATTTCCCGAACGCGCTTTTGATGTCGGTATTGCCGAACAACACGCCGTCACATTTTGTGCGGGAATGGCGTGCGAAGGTTTGAAACCCGTCGCGGCGATCTATTCGACGTTTTTGCAGCGCGCGTTCGATCAGGTGATTCACGACGTCTGTCTGCAAAACTTAAACGTCACTTTGGCGATGGATCGCGCCGGAATTGTCGGTGCCGATGGTCCGACGCATCACGGTTTGCTCGATATTTCTTATCTGCGCGGTTATCCGAACATTGTTTTATGTGCGCCGAAAGACGAGGCGGAACTCCGCGATCTGATGCTGACCTGCATCGAACATCCCGCGCCTGCCGCGATTCGTTACCCGCGCGGCAACGGTTTCGGTGCGGATCTTTCCGCGCCGCCCCAAAAAATCGAAATCGGCAAAGCCGAAATCTTGCGTGAAGGCGACGGCGAAGTCGCGATCATCGCCTACGGTTCGATGGTTTACCCGGCGGTCGAAGCGGCGGAAAATCTGGAAAAAGACGTGACCAAGGCAACCGTTGTCAATGCCCGCTTCGTCAAACCGCTTGATACGGAACTGATTTTGAAACTGGCGCGCGACAATCGCGTAATAGTAACGGTTGAAGAAGCTTATCTCGCGGGCGGTTTCGGTTCGGCGGTGATGGAACTGCTCGAAGAAAACAACTTGCTTGATAAAGTTAAAATCATCCGGATGGGCGTTCCCGATCTGATCGTCACGCACGGCGACCCGAAAATGCTGTTGGCAAAATACGGGTTGAACGCGGACGGGATTTATCGGAAAGTAAAAAATGCGGTCGAGATCTTAGAAGAACGCCGTCCGAGTAAAAAACGGCTGAAAATTGTTAGATAACGGTGAATGATGAATGATGAATGGTGAATTTTCTTAGATTGACCATTTATCATTCACCGTTCACCATTCACCATTAAATAAATGAGTAACGGAAAAAGTAATAATAATAATCTTCCTTTGGTAATTATCGGTTTGGTCCTGGTTGTCGCGCTTGCCGGCGGTTGGTGGTTTTATAATAAATCAAAAAAACCGACGACCGGCGTCGCTAACAATTCCAGACCTGTAAATACCGCAACTAAACCGGTTCAGACACCGATTGTTTCGAATGTGCTTGGTGCCCAGCCGCCGAATCTGCTCGGTTCGCCGAATGCTTTGGTGACGGTCGAAGAATTCGCCGATTTTCAATGCCCGACCTGCGGCGCGAAACATCCGCTGATGAAAGAAATAATTTCAACCTACGGCAGCCGCATCAAATTTATTTTCCGCAACTTTCCTTTGCAAATTCCGGCGCACGACAAAGCTTACGATGCGGCGGTTGCGGCGGAAGCGGCGGGACTTCAAGGCTCGAACAAATTTTGGGAGATGCAAAATCTGCTTTTCACAAATCAGGCGACGTGGACGGCAAATCCCGATTACCGCAAGGTGTGGGAAGATTACGCGGGCAAGATCGGGCTCGATGTTGAAAAATTCAAAAACGATATGGCGGGTTTGAACGCCAAAGCGCGGGTTGATGCCGATCTCGCCCGCGGTCGCGCGCTGAACGTCAGCTCGACGCCGTCAATTTACGTGAATGGCGTAATCGTCCAGTTTGAACAGATGAATATTGATGCGATGCGCCAGATCATCGACGCCGAACTCGCAAAATCGCAAGGCAATAGTCAGAATCCGAAAAGTTCGAGCGCCCCGACCAATGCCGCGCCCGCCGAACCGAAAAATAAATGAGCGACGCTGAAGTATTATCCGAACAATCCGGCAATAAAATTGCAAAACTGCCCTTAGCGGCGGCGTTGCTCGCGCTTGTCGGATTGTGCGACGCGATTTATCTGACGATTCATCATTACACATACGTGCCGGTGCCTTGCGGCGAAGGCTTCGATTGCGGCGCCGTTCTGACAAGTCCTTACGCGACGATCGGCGAAATACCGTTGGCAGTTTTCGGTGCGGCGGCTTATTTTGTCGCTTTTAGTTTGACGATCCTGGCGGCGTTCGGAAATCGTTTGATGTGGAAATTTTTTGGTGTTCAAGCGGCTCTAATGGCGGTTTTTTCGATTTATCTGATATACGTGCAAGCCTTTTACATTCACGCGTTTTGCCAGTATTGTCTGCTTTCGGCGGCAACTTCCATCACGCTTTTTATCATTGCGCTGGTTTCGCGTTTTTGGCGGTCTTGAAACCATTTTCGAATATCGTGCGAATACAGTGACGGAAGGTTAAAACGCCTTCCGTTATTTGTTTGTTGAGGGCGGCTTTTGCAAATTTTCGGCAAATGCGATGAAATAAAGAAGTTTAGAACAAAGTTTAATAATTTTTTTTCGAAAGAGTAAACACTGTGGCTGAATCTATTCTTCATCGAATTGCCGACAAAGACCAAACCGCCGTTCAGGACTGCCTGAAAAAATACGGCGGGCTGGTCTGGTCGTTGGCGCGGCGGATGTCGACGAACACCGAGGACGCGGAAGATGCCGTGCAGGAGATTTTTATCGATGTTTGGAAAAATGCCGAGCGGTTTGACGAATCGCAGTCGTCGGAAACGACATTTATTGCGATGATCGCGCGGCGGCGTCTGATCGACCGTCTGCGGTATGCGAAACGGCGGATCGCGCCCGATTCGCTCGAGGATATCGTCGCCGAACCCGCAAATCGCGCCGACGAAGAAATGCAGACCAACATCGAAGCGAAAGACGCGGCGCGGGCTTTGCAAACCCTGCGTCCCGAACAACGGCAGGTTCTTCAGCTTTCGATCGTGCAGGGTTTGTCGCATCAGGAAATTTCCGAAGCAACAGGAATGCCTTTGGGAACAGTCAAAACACACGCCCGGCGCGGGATTTTGCAGGTCAGAGAGTTTTTAGGAATGAGCAGTTTAGAAAGTATGAAAGGAGGCGCGGCATGAACGAACAAGAAAAAGAAAAGATGCGCGAGCTCCTTTCCGATAAAGCGGTTTTCGGCTTAACGGACGCGGAAATTGCCGAACTCGCGGAACTTGAAGAGAATTTTCCCGAATTCGCGGACGATTCTCTGGAATTAACGGCGGCGGCGATCGGTATGATGAATCTAGACACAAGCGAACCAATGCCCGCGCATCTGCAAGCAAAAGTCGCCGCGGACGCCGAACAATATTTCGCCGCGCGCAAAGCGGAAGCTTCCGTTTCCGAACCGCCGAAAGAAACCGCCGAAGAATTTCAAAAAACCTTTACGTTTGAACCGAAAAGCTCGATCTGGCAATGGCTCGGCTGGGCAGTTGGCGCGTTGGCGTGCGTCGCGTTGGCGATCAATATTTACACGACCCAGCAAAAATTAAAAGAACTCGAAGCGAAAACCGTTCCGACGCCCACTGCGACGCCGGTTAAATTAACTCCGGCGCAGGAACGCGAACAGCTGCTGGCTTCGGCAAAAGATATTGTCGAAACGAACTGGGGCGATTTCGATAAGGCGAAACCGAAAAACGTGCAGGGCGATGTCGTCTGGAGCAATGCGGCGCAGAAAGGTTTTGTCCGTTTTCGCGGTCTGCCGGTCAACGATCAATCGAAGGAAACCTACCAGCTTTGGATTTTTGACGAAAATCAAAAACAACCGATCGACGGCGGAGTTTTTGACGCCAGCGAAGCGGGCGAAATCATTGTGCCGATCAATGCGAAATTAAAGGTGCAAAAACCGATAATGTTCGGCGTGACGGCGGAAAAACCCGGCGGCGTTCCGGTTTCGGATCTTAAAAATGTAATGGCGGTTGCCAAGATCGCGGCTTAAAAAATGATCAAGTTTTTCGGTCTAATAATTTTACTCGGTTTGTTTTCGGCATTTTGTAATTCAAAAAAGTCCGATCCCTTGACCGAATTTGCTGTGATGGAATTTGGTGAAAAGGTCAAGTTTTCGCCAAACGCGCGAATTAAATTTAAAGATTTCTCGATCATCTATATTGGCGAAAGGCGTGTTACTTCCGATAAATTTCCGCGCGGCTTTCTGTACCACGATTTCAAAGTTCAAAATCAAACCGAAGACCGAACCGTTTCATGGACCAGCGGCACGGGCGATATTGCGCCCGCAGCATTTGAGATCGGCGGAAGAAAATACGAATTGGAACTTGCGATGTCCGATAAACTCGGCAAGCTTGCCGAAAATGAACTGGTTATTTGGAAAAAATAACGGACATTCGAACAGTTATTCATCAGATTAAAAGACAAGGCTCGAAAGCTTTGTCTTTTTTTATTGGCAGGCGAAAAAAAAATGAATAATTTTCCGGTTTGGCGGATACGTGATGATGAGTGGCGATGATGGATGACCAGGCGGCGATCGAAAAATGTTTGAAAGGCGAAAAAGAGGCGTTTCGCTATTTGGTCGAACGCTATCAGGCGCAGGCTGTCGGTCACGGGGCGGCGATTCTCGGCAATCGCGAAGACGCTTTGGACGCGGTGCAGGAAGCTTTTATCGACGCTTTTCAGTCACTTAAAAATTTTGACCGGACGCGACGGTTTTATCCGTGGTTCTATGTTCTGCTGCGCAATCGCTGTTACAAGCTGATCGCGAAAAGGCGCGAAGCGGAAAGCGTCGAGGATATGGAAATTCTCGCGCCGCCAAGCACTGTTTCAAACGAAGAACGAATCGGGCTTGAACGCGCTTTATTTTCGCTCTCAAAAGAAGACCGCGAAATTATCACTTTGAAATATTTGGACGGACTTTCTTACGATGAAATAGCCGAATATCTCGAAATTCCGCGCGGAACCGTGATGAGCCGTCTGTTTTATGCGCGGCGACAATTGCAAACAAAATTAACGGGAAAATTTCATTAAGGGTTTTATGAAAGATTTAAATTGCGAAGATTTTTTAATTCAAAAAATGGCATTGATCGACGGCGAAGCCGCCGGATTTTCCGAAGCACAAATCAATGAGCATCTGGCAAACTGCGAAAATTGCCGTCACGAAACCGGGCGGCTGCAAAATATGAATTTGTTGTTCGAACGGCAAACGAGGCGCGCGCAAACGGCGGATTTATGGTCGGCGATCGAAAAGCAGATCGGCGCAAAATCCGAAGCAAGCTTGAAAATAAAATGGCAGCCGTTCGCGTTTGTCGGCGTTTTGCTGGTTGTTTATAAATTCGTGGAAATGGTTCCCGAACGCGATTTCGGCTGGATATTAAAGATCGTGCCGCTTGTTTTGATTGTCGCTTTGTTCGGTTTTCTGAAGGAAAATCCGTTCAAAATCAACACCGAGCTGATATTGGAGAAATAAATATGAATAATGAAGTTGACGCCAAAGAATTGACGGTTTTAGGGCAAAAATATGCTTTTGCCACCGTTTCGCTTGTTTTGGGAATTTCCTGTTTCGTCAATCTTTTGGGATTGGAAAAAGCAATTCTGGCAATTGTCTTCGGTTGGCTGGCGCTTCGCGCAACGCCCGAACCGCTTTTGCAGAAACATCGCGGTTGGGCAAAAATCGGCGTGAGTTTCGGAATTTTACCGCTGATTATTTTGCCGATCATACTGATATTAAACTTTGACCGTTTGCGTGAACTGATCGAATGTTTATCAAAAATGAGCGGCGGAAGATAATGACAGTGTGTTTGAAATTTCGTAAGGTTTTAAACTTAGCGGCTTAGCGCCTTAGCGGGAAAATAATTGTTCATATCTTACAAGTTAATTTCCCGCAAAGGCGCCAAGCCGCAAAGAAAAAACATCAGGAAACTTGAATTACACAGCAATAATAATTAGGAAAAATATTATGTTTAAACTTATGAGTTTGGTTTTATTGATTTTGTGGTTTTGCTCGATTTCGGCTTTTGCGCAAAATAATACAAATATCGAAGGAAATTGGTTAGGCACGCTTGAGGTTAACGGGATCAAAATACGTCTTGTCTTAAAGATTTCAAAAATTGCCGACGGCTCGCTTGCCGCCAAGCTCGACAGCATTGATCAGAACGCCAATGATTTGCCGGTTGAGACGATCAGCCGGCAAGAAAATTCGGTTCAATTCGATGCGAAGAAGTTAGGGCTCAGCTATCAGGGAACGCTGAGTGAAAAAGGCGACGAGATCAGCGGAACATTAAAACAGGGCGCGGGTTCGTTTCCGCTGGTTTTCAAACGGATCGTTGAACTTCCCAAACTTAATCGTCCGCAAGACCCGCAAAAACCATTTCCTTACGATGAAGAAGAAGTCAGCTACGAAAACAAAAAAGACGGCGTAAAATTAGCCGGAACGCTGACTTTGCCGTGCGGAAAGAAGGCGCATCCGGCAGTGAGCTTGATTACCGGAAGCGGTTCGCAAGACCGCAATGAATCGGTTGCCGGACATCGCCCGTTTCTGGTTTTGGCGGATTATCTCACACGGCACGGAATCGCGGTTTTGCGTGTGGACGATCGCGGGGTCGGCGGTTCGTCCTTGGGTTCTCCGAATGCGACGAGCGAAAATTTTGCGGGCGATGTTTTGACGGGAATTGAATACTTAAAAAGCCGCCAGGAAATCAATCCTAAACAAATCGGACTGATCGGACACAGCGAAGGCGGAATGATCGCGCCGATGGTTGCCGTGCGTTCAAAAGATGTCGCCTTTATCGTTTTGCTTGCCGGACTCGGACAAACAGGCGAAGAACTTATATACGCGCAAAACGAATTATCGGTAAAGACCAATGTTGCCGATCCGATGCTGGCGGCGCAAACAATGACGGCAGTTAAAAATATGCTGGCAATTCTAAAAAGCGACGCCGATAACCGGCTTGCCGAACAGCGGATCAACGAAGCCTTTGTCAAACAATCAAGCGAAATGAGCGAAGATCAAAGAAAAGAATTTTCGGCGGTGCAAGCTTCTATGAAATCCCAGCTTCCGGCGATGATGTCTCCGTGGTACAGATATTTTTTAGCCTATAACCCGCGCCAAATACTCGTAAAAATTACAATTCCGGTATTGGCGCTAAACGGGGAAAATGACAGCCAAGTTTCGGCAAAGGAAAACCTGCCTTTGATTGCCAATGCACTTAAAACCGGCGGTAACAAGGATTACACGATCAAATCGTTTCCAAACCTCAATCATCTTTTTCAAACAAGCCAAACAGGTCTGACCGATGAATACGGAAAAATTGAAGAAACGATTGCGCCCGCAGTTTTGGAAACGATCTCGGGTTGGATTTTGAAACACGCGATCCGGCAATCGAGCAAAAACTAAATAATATTATTGAATATTCAACGGTTTTGGCGATGCGGGCGGTTTTTCGGATTGCCGGATCTGTTCGCGCAATTGCTGAAATTTCTGCCATTGTTCGGCGTTGAGAACCTTTTGCAGTTTTTCGTCGTGCTGGGCGCGGATTTCCTGTATGCGCGGTTCGGATTCCTGACGGATTTTCTGAATGTTTTCGCGGGTTTCGTTGACGATTCTTTGGACGTCGGCTTTTTGCGAATCATTCAAACCGAGCTGGCTGAAGGCGACCTCGTACTTTTCCTGTTTGGTCGTTTGTTTCCCCGCGCCGAACCATAAATGATAAGAATTTAGCGCAAACGCTCCGGCGATAAAGCCGAGCAAAAAGATGGTCAGCGTTGCCAGACGGATTTGCCATTTGGATTTGGTTTCTAGATTGGTCATTTTTTATTCGGGTCGTTGCGTGTACTGTAAATCACTTCCAAAGCCTGTTCATCGGTCAGATTGCGCGGCGATCTTTGATTGAGAATCACCGATTCGGTCGTGTAAAGATTGTAATTTGTCACGGCTTGCGCGTCGTCGGCGTTTGAAGTCGGCGCAAGAAATGTCAGTGTAATAAAGCCGATAACAACTAAAAGCATCGAGCAAACCAACGGGTATGATGCTTGCCACCAACGGCGCAAGGCGGCGATCGGATTTCGTAAATTCTGACTTTCGAACTGGATCGCATTCATCACTTTCGCCTGGAAAAACGGCGATGGCGCAATTGATCGACTTTCGGCGCGGACACCGAGCAAAACGGAAGAAATCCGCGCGGCTTCAAATGCCCGATTACAATCCGCGCATTCGGCTGAATGAATTTGAAGGTTTTTCAATTCATCTTTACCGAGTTCGGCAAAACTCTTATTATCGAGAATTTCTAAAATATGTTTTTCTTTCATTTTACTGCTTTATCGGTTTTGAAAAGTTTACCGTCTTTTGCGTTTAATAATTTCTGAACAGTTTCGCGCATTCGCCGCCGCGCCCGAAATGCTTTGATCTTGACCTTTGACTCGCTCCAGCCGGTCGCCGCCGAAGCTTCTTTGATCGATGCGCCTTCGCCGTCAATCATTTGCAAAATCAGGACGTCTTCGGGCGGCAAAGTTTCGAGCACGCGGCTCACCAAATCGGCGGCAACCAGCTTATCTTCTTCGTTCCGATGATTAACCGAAGACGCGTTCGACATTTTATTTTCGAGCCACGCCGTTTCGTCTTCGGTCAGATCCGAAACCGTCAATTCGTTCTGCGGTTTTGAAGAGCGCAGAATATTGATGCAGGTCGTGACCGTAATCCGCGTCAGCCAGCCTTCGAGCGAGCCGCGCCCTTCAAAATTTTTGAGCTGCGTAAACGCTTTCAAAAAAACTTCCTGCGCGGCTTCTTCGATCAAATCGTAACGTCGAAAAAATCGGGACGAAAAACTAAAAACACGCGGGCTGTAGCGGCGCACGATTTCAGCAAAAGCCGCTTCATCGCCCTGCACCGAAATGCGTGCCAGATCCGTATCGGATAAATTTTGGTAATCGTCCGCCAAACCCTTTTCCTTGTCGAAGTTTTGGCAAATGTTTCAAAACAGTATGTTTTGATTAATTGCCACAGGCACGATTTTAAGCGCGTTACGTTCTTTTTTCAAAAAACTTTTTCTTATTCCCGATAATTTAGACACGAAAAGAAGTAAAATGGTTACAAACCCTGATTAAATTATTCGGCGCGGCAGTTTTTTGTAACCGATTCCGAAAACGGATTGTCTAGTCTTTATTAAAGAGAAATTTGGAAGGCTTTAAATAGTCTAACCATTTTTCGATTTGAACGTAATCATATTATGAATTTTTCAAAGTTCGGACGCTCAACAACCGTCCGATTATTTATCTTGACCTTAATAATTCCGGCGATTTTTGCCGCCTGTAATCGTTCGGAATCGAAAACGCGCGAGGGGAATGCAAATACTAAAACCGATGAACAAGTTATCACTGTGACACAGGCGAAAGCCGAATCGCGTCAAATTCCGTCGTTTATTCAGGCAACGGGAAGTTTGATTGCCGAGGAAACTTCGGATATTGCGCCGAAAGTTGCCGGAAAGGTCGTCAATGTTTCGGCAAATGTCGGTCAATTTGTTTCGCAAGGCGCGGTCATCGCCAAAATCGACGATAAGGACGCGCTGCTCAGATTAGCCGAAGCAAAAGCCGGTGTGACGCAGGCGATTGCGGCGGTTCGTCAAGCCGAAGCGCGGCTCGGGCTTTCGCCGAACGGAACTTTTAATGCTTCGACGATTCCTGAAGTTCGTGCGGCGGGCGCGAATTATGATCAGGCACTTGCCGAACTGAGACAAGCCGAAGCCAACGAACAGCGTTACCGTGAATTGGTTGAAACAGGCGACGTGGCACTGATTACCTACGAGCAATTCAGAACTACTCGAGATACCGCTCGGACACGTGTCAATAGTGCCAAACAATTGCTTGAAAGCACCGTTAATGCCGCGAAACAAAATAATCAGGCGATTAAAAGCGCGCAAGCCGGCGTTGAAGCGGCGCGAACACAGGTCGGCACGGCGGAGCAAGCGGTTGTCGATACGGTTGTCCGCGCGCCGTTTTCGGGTTATGTCAGCGCGCGTCCGGTCGCGGTCGGCGAATATGTTTCGTCGGCTTCGATTATTGCAACGCTTTTGCGGACAAATCCGATCAAAGTTCAGATTCAGGTTGCCGAGGCGGATGTTCCGTTTGTCGGTCTCGGTCGCGGAGTCGCGATTCAGGTTGATGCATATAAAGATCGTAATTTCGGCGGCAGAGTGACGTCGGTCAATCCTTCGATCGATCCGAATTCGCGTTCGGCGGTCGTCGAAGCGCAGATCGAAAACGGCGACAATGCGTTGCGGGCGGGAATGTTCGCGACGGTCAAGATTACGCGGGACGGCGGAAGTTTGGGAGTTTTTGTCCCGAAAGAAGCCGTTTTGAATGATCAGAGCACGCAAAGCCAGCGCGTTTTTGTGATCGTCGAAGGCGTCGCCAAACTTCGTACTGTGCAGGTCGGCACGGAAGAAAGCGGTACGATTCAGATTTTGAACGGCGTCGCTGCCGATGAACTGGTCGCGACGAGTAATTTACCGCAGCTTTATGAAGGTGCGAAGGTGCAGGTGCAATGATTTTTTAGGCTTTGGGTTTTAGGTTTTGGGTTTTAGGTTTTGGGTTTTAGATTTCGGAATAAAATTATTACCGGACATCGCTCCAAAATCAAAGACCAAAAACCAATGACCAAAAGCCAAACCGAAGGTTTTCTATGCAATGGTTAGCTGAAATTTGTGTTCATCGTCCGGTGTTTGCGACCGTTATCGTGATGTTTTTAACGGTCGTCGGCGGATTCTCATTTTTTACACTCGGCGTTGACCGGTTTCCGAAAATTGATTTGCCGACGATCTCGATCTCGACTTCAAATCCGGGCGCGGCTCCGGCGGAAATCGAAACGGAAGTAACGGACATCGTCGAAGGTGCGGTCAATACCGTTCCGGGGATTGACGAAATGCGTTCGTCTTCTTCACGCGGAAGCTCAAACGTGACGCTGACGTTCAACCTTGAAAAAAATCCCGATCAGGCATATCAGGAAATTCAGCAGAAAATTTCGACGGTCATCAATCGTTTGCCCGAAACGGCTGACCCGCCGGTTGTTCGTAAATCCGATCCCGATTCGCAGCCCGTTTTAATATACGCGATCAGCGCGCCGCGTGATGTCGTGGCATTAAACGATTTTGTCGAAACACAGATCCAGGAGCGGGTTCAATCGGTTGACGGAATTGGTGAAGCCGTTATTTTCGGCGGGCGGCAGCGGCAGATCAAGGTTTATATCGACCCGACCCGACTTCGCGCGTTTAATCTTTCGATCACCGAAGTTTCCAACGCGATTCGCAACCAGAATCTGGAGCTTCCCGGCGGAAGTTTGATTGAAGGCACCAAAACATCGGGACTTCGAACGATCAGCAAACTGACGGACGTCAACCAATTTCAGGAAATTGTAATTACGAGCCGCAACGGTTTTCCGATCAAAATTAAAGACATCGGGCGTGTTCAGGACGGCGGCGCCGATGCGACCAGCGCCGCCTCGCTTGACGGTGTGCAATCGGTTTATCTGGCGATTCGCAAACAATCCGGCTCGAATACAATTGCGCTGATTAACGGTGTCAAAGAACGGATGAATCAGATTATTCCGACTTTGCCGCCGGATATGAAAGTTGTCGTCACGCGCGACCAATCGGAATTTATCGAAAATTCGCTTCACGCGATTGAAGAACATCTTATTTTAGGCGGATTGTTTGCGGCAATCATCGTTTTTCTCTTTTTATGGAATATCCGCACGACGATCATTGCCGCGCTGGCGATTCCGACTTCGATCATTGCGGCTTTTGCAATCATTGCCGCGCTCGGTTATTCGCTCAATCAGATGACGATGCTTGCTTTGACCTTGATGGTCGGGATCGTCATTGACGACGCGATCGTCGTCTTAGAAAATATTTACCGGTTTGTCGAAGAAAAAGGCATGGATCCGTTTCAGGCGGCGATCGAAGGGACGCGCGAAATCGGTCTGGCGGTTCTTGCGACGACGCTTTCCCTGCTCGCCGTATTTATTCCGGTCGGTTTTATGACGGGAATTGTCGGCAGATTTATGTCGTCTTTCGGTTTAACGAGCGCGGCGGCAATTGCTGTTTCGCTGATCGTTTCGTTTACCCTGACACCGATGCTCGCGGCGCGCTGGATCAAAACGCATAAGAAAGAAGAAGAGCAAAATAGTGAGGACAAAGCAGAAAATTTTAACGCCGGAATTTCAGGCGATGGAATGGTGATGAGCGCTGAGGAAAATTCAAAATCCGAACGCCCGCAGCCAAAATCGAGTGAAAGTAAGGACAGTTGGTTCTACAGTAAGGTCGATGCAACCTACACCTGGCTTCTAAAGACTTCGATGCGATTTCGCTGGGCAGTCGTTTTAATCTGCATTTTGGTGGTCGCTTCCATCTATCCGCTTTTCAAACTTGTCGGGATGGCGTTTTTGCCTGATGAAGACGAATCGGCTTTTCAAATCTCATTGCGCGGTCCGCAGGGAACGTCGCTTTCGGCGACGCAATCGATCCTCGACCGAATTGCCCGCGATATTCGTGAACAACTGCCGGGCGTGAAAAACACATTGGTTCAAGCCGGCGGTTTCGGCGGCGGCGGCGGCGGCGGTTCGAGCAACTCAGGGAATGTCAATGTCAGCCTCGTGCCGGTCGATCAACGGAAGTTTTCGCAAGCCGAATTGATCAACCGAACGCGGAATATCCTTAAAAAATATCAATCACAGGATTACCGGATCAATGCTTCGGGATCGTCTTCGATTTCCGGTAGTTTGGGTCTCGGACGCGGCGGTTCGGGGATCGGTTATTACATTTCGGGTCCCGATATGGAGCAGCTCAATAAATATGCCGATCAATTAGTCGAAAAGATGAAGCAGGATCCGACTTTTCGTGATCCCGACAGTTCAAACGATGTCGGAACACCGGAAATTCAAATTACGATCGACCGCGACAAAGCGGCAGATTTAGGTGTCAAAGCCGGCGATGTCGCAACCGCCATCAATACTTTTGCCGCCGGACAGCGCATCACGACTTTCAGTCAAAATAACAAACAATACGACGTTGTTTTGCAGGCGGATGAAACTTATCGGCGCGATCGTAATAATTTGCAGTATTTGACCGTTGCTTCGACAAACGGCGGGACGATCGGTTTGGAAAAATTAATCAAGATCGAAGAAGGCTTAAGTCCGGCATCGATCAGCCGTTTGAATCGGCAGAGACAAGTTACGGTCAATGCCAGTTTGCCGCCGAATGCGTCGGAATCCGACGCGGTCGCAAAACTCGAAGGTTATGTCAAAGAACTTAATCTGCCGACGGCATATACGGCAGGCGTGACCGGGCAATCGAAAGAATTGCAGCGCGCTTATCAATCGTTTTTATATGCCTTTTTGCTGTCGTTCGTTTTTATGTACCTTATTTTAGCGGCGCAGTTCGAATCGTTTGTTCACCCGATCACGATTCTTTTGACCTTGCCGCTTTCGATTCCGTTCGCGCTGGTTTCAACCTTGATCGCCGGACAGACCTTGAATATTTTCTCCGCGCTCGGGATTTTGCTGCTTTTCGGGATCGTCAAGAAAAACGCGATTTTACAGATCGACCACACCAACACTTTGCGAAGTCGCGGAATGGCGCGCTACGACGCGATTATTCAGGCAAACCGTGATCGTCTGCGTCCGATTTTGATGACGACGCTCGCGCTGATTGCCGGGATGATTCCGCTGATTGTCGGAAGCGGTGCGGGCGCGGCGACAAACCGTTCGATCGGCATTTTGGTCGTCGGCGGGCAGTCGCTTTGTTTGCTTTTAACGCTTTTGGCGGTGCCCGTTTTCTATTCGCTTTTTGACGATGCGCAGGAATCGCACGTATTTCAACGCATCAGCGGGAGATTTGAAGGAATCGGCAAATGGTTTCGTCCGGCACGCGAAAAGCTCGCCGATGCGGCATCGCTCTATACGCGACGGAAAAACGACGAGGAAAAAGAAAAAGCTGACCGCCTCAAAGACGGGTTTGTCGAACCGAAGACAAATGAATAGGCAGAGAATTACGTTATAAATTTTCATAACACGAGTTTTTTAGATATGAAGAAATTGATTTTTAGTATTGGATTGATATTTTGCGCAACTGTTTTGGCAACGGCGCAAGTGCCGACCACAACACCGAATCCGGCGGCAACACCCGGCACTGTAACCACACCGAATCAACAGCAAAACCAGCAAAATCAGCAACAGCAGAATCCGCAAACTCAACAGCAACAGCGGAATAATACCGAACAGCAACAGCCGACCACACAAAATCCAACCAGCCCAACGCAGACCGTTCCGTCGCAAACTCAGCAGCCGAATCAACAGCCGACACAGACCAATCCGACACAGAATAATCCGTCTGCGCCAACACTGACGCCTCAGCAATCGGTCGGAAATTCGACGGGCGTGGCACCGACCCAACTGCCCGATGAGCCGCCGCCGATTGCGCCGAATTTTGAAGCGCCGGTGCGCGCTTTACCGTCTGCCGACCGAATTGGCGTCGATGTTGCCGATCAATTGCCGATTTCTTTGCAAGATGCGATCACGCTTGCTTTGCAGAACAATAACGACATTGATTCGTCGAAGATCGGTGTTCAGATCGCCGAATTTAATCTGCGTGCCGCACAGGGAATTTACGACCCGAATTTGGTTTCGGAGAATTTTTATGAAAGCCGCACGACCCCGACGGCTTCGACGATCGGCGGCGCGACGAACGGTTCGGTGACGCAGAGAAGTTTGACGGGCGGTTTTGGCGTCAACGGTTTTTCGCCTTATCAGGGCGGCTCATACAGTCTTGATTTTTCGTCATCGCGCACCGATACGACCAATCAAAACGCGACTCTCAATCCGCAATACCCTTCGATTTTGACGCTCACTTACACGCAGCCTTTGTTTCGCGGGCGGCGCATCGACAACAACCGGCGGACGATCGAGATCGCTAAAAAGAATCTGAGTTTGAGCGATGCGCAGTTTCGTCAACGCGCCATCGAAGTTATCGCGCAGGTCGAGCAAGCCTATTGGGATCTGGCATATGCGCTGCGAAACTTGCAGGTGCAGATCGATGCCGTCAAACAAGCGCGTCTGCAGCTTGAAAGCAATCAGCGTCTGGTCGCAAAAGGAGTGCTCGCGCCGATCGATATTATCGCCGCCAATTCACAGATTACGACCTTTGAACAAAGCGTCTATACGGCGCAGGAACAAGTCACGCAAGCCGAAAACACTTTGAAAACGCTGATGCTGCCCGATCGCACGAACGAAATCTGGACGCGCGCGCTCGTTCCGGTTTCGCCGATCGAACTCGAAGTCCCGAAAGTTCCGCTCGAACAAGCCGTCAGCGCGGCGCTGGTCAATCGCCAGGAAATCTCACAATTAAAGACGAGTGCCGAAATCAACAAGATCAACGAAAAATATTACCGCGACCAGACAAAACCGCAGATCGATCTGGTTGGAACATATACGGGTAACGGTTTGGCAGGCGCGGCAACGCCGCCGCGCGCCGCAACGACTTCTGCCCTGACAACACGTGTCAACGAGCTTTCGACGCTTGCCGGACTTCCGATTCTGCCCGTCACGCCAGCGACGAATAATGTGCCGCCGAATCTCGTCGGCGGTTACTTTAAATCTCTGACGAATTTAATAACGGGCGATTATCCGACCTACAACGTCGGTGTGCGGATTTCTTTGCCGTTCGGCAATCGGACGGCAAAAGCGAATCTTGGCAGAACGCTTGCCGAAGGCAGTCAGATCGAAAATCAAAAGGCGCAACAGGAACAATTGATCGAAGCCGATGTTCGCAATTCGCTTCAATCGCTTCGTTCCGCCGAGGCACGTCTGCAAGCCGCCGCCGCGACGCGGGCATCCGCCGAACAGCTT
The DNA here is from genome assembly GCA_902826505.1 of uncultured Acidobacteriota bacterium. GTDB lineage: Bacteria > Acidobacteriota > Blastocatellia > Pyrinomonadales > Pyrinomonadaceae > JAFDVJ01. Next base: position 1,826 of record CADEFG010000009.1, on the reverse strand, counting down.
TTTGAAAGCGAACAACGCCAATTTCGCGCCGGAACTTCAACCGTTTTTCTCGTCTTTCAACGCCAAACGACATTGATTTCGGCGCGGGCAAGCGAGCTTCAGGCGCAAACCGATCTAAATAAAGCGATTTCAACCTTTCAACGTGTGACAGGCGCGACACTTTCCGCCAACAGCGTCGAAATTACCGATAATATCAACGCGCCGCGCTTTAATTTCCGCCGTCCGTTCGAACTCGGTTCGAGAATCTTCACGGCGAAGAAAAATGAATAAAAATTGTAGGCTTAAATCTAAAAAAAGAGCGAAACCAATTTCGCTCTTTTTCTTTAGGGTTGATTTGGAGAAGAAATATTTTGCGATTGGCGCAAACCGGCAATTTCTTCTTCGCTTATTTGCCGGATAGAAAATCTGTAGCCTTCATAAACGGCAATTCCATAAAATAAAAGATCTATCGGACTAAATGTTTCCTTGAGAATCTCGGCGATGAGCTTCGGATTTTCAAGAAAAGCAAGGATAATTCCTGAAACGGGAACGCCTTCCTGCAAAGAAGCCGCAATGATCGTGGTCAGTATATTTCCAAAAACACAGCCGAAAAGTGAAAATGCCGCGCCGACAATCCCGAACGTCGTGGTCATGCCTTTACCGAGATAATTCACGGCAAATCCAACTAAAAACCCAACGCCGATTGCCATAAATCCGATTTGAAATTTGGTGACATATGTAATGATTGCCCAGATCGCCGCCGCCACGATGGATGCGATCAATCCGCCCAAAATCGCCATCGAAAGGCTTTGTCGAGACTTTATCTCATTCATCAATTGCTCAAGTTTTACCGGATCAACGGCGGTATCGGACGGTTCATTTTCGGGCGTAACGGACTGAAAACTCATAAGTAGGTTTCTCCTTATTAGAAGTTGCTAAAATTTATAGATAGGTGCTTTATCAGGTCAAAAAACAATAAGATTCTACTCTATAATTTTCAATTCACGCAAGATTTTTTTTGTGATGTCTTTGCGTTTTGCCGCGTCTTCGTCTTTTTTGATGTCAATTTCGGTGGCGAAGAAATAAACTTCCGCGCCGCGTTCGACATAGCCGATCCACCAACCGATTTGCGGCGAATAGGCGCTTGACCAGCCGGTTTTGGCGCGAAGCGTATAGTTTGCGGTCTTTTCCTCTATCAAAATGTCTTTGACAACGGAAATCACCTGCGGCGAGAACGGCAGACGGTTTTGATAAAACTTAACGAGAAATTCGATCTGCTCGTGCGGTGTGACGCGCAGATCGCCTTTATTCCAGTAATCAGCACCGAAACCGTTCGTGCTGCGATTGCCATAACCGACCGCATCGTAATATTTCTGCATTTTCTCTTGCCCGACGTGTTTTGAAACTTCGACGAAAACCCAAACCGCCGAAACCTTGAGCGCCGAACGCAAATTCTGGTCTTGATTCCACGCTTCGACGCTTCGCTTCACGCCGTCCCATTTTAAGGTTTCACTTTCGTCCGCAATCGCGCCCGAGTCAAGAAAGATCAACGAATGAATGATTTTCGAGGTTGAAGCCGGAATGAAACCCGTTTTCATTCTTTTCCGGTCGTAGATCGTATATTTGTTTTGGTTCAGATCATAGATGTAAATTCCGCCCGTTAAACCGGCATCGTCGAAAAACTTTTTCAACTCCTTCTTTTCTTCGGTTTTCGGTTTTTTCGGCTTTTTGTCGAGCTTTCCGGCTTCCGAAAAAGGAATGTCGTAGATCGCGTAGCTTTGCCAATCTTTATAATCGAAATTCCACCATTCATTCGCGTTGACGGTAAAACTTTCGGCTTCCATAAA
>CADEFG010000008.1:12646-22175 GCA_902826505.1 uncultured Acidobacteriota bacterium | reverse complement strand
CGGAACGACGCCGCTACCTCCGCCATTTCTACTGCAATATGCGATCGCTTTTTTGAGCGCGTCGGTCGCCAGCGTTTTGCCGTCCGGAAGCGCGCCGTATTTGGTGATCAAATAATCTTTTTTCTTAAATTTCGGCGCTTTGATGCGCGCCAAGATCTTTGGATATTCGGTTTTCCAAACATCGTCCGAGCTTGTTTGCCCGAAACCGATCTGCGGCAAAACGAGTCCGGCGCCCGCACCTGCCAGAAGAAGCCGTAAAAATTCCCTGCGATTACTCATTATTTTGTTTTTCCTTTTTGATCGAAGCCTGAGTGCAATTCATAGACAAGCAAACCGCCGTTCAGGTTTCATTTAATTATCGGCGGCGAAATTCAAGTCGGCTGAAATTGTCATAGCCGAACGAATTTTTCTGCCCGCCGCGAATTTCAACCGTCGAAATATTCAATAAGCCGGTTCGGAACTTTTCATCAGTTTAAACTTTTCTCCAAATTTTAAGGCGCAATGTTTCCAACTATTTCGTTTTGGCGATTTTCTCTTTCCATTTCGGATAATCTTTTTCCAAAAGCTCGTTCGGTTCGCTGACATACCACGCGTAACCGTTGCGGCGTTCGGCTTCGATCTCGGAAACATCGTATTTGATCACCGCGTCGCGCCCGATAAAGATCGGTTTCATCGTTTCGATCTCGTAAAACCGCGCCCAGATCGACGGCGCCGTTTTGTCTTTGACGACCGTGTTTTCGCCATTCCGGCGTTCCCAGCGGATGCCTTTGATCTGATTTGCCCGATACCAGGCGATCGCCGCTTCGACCGCGTCAATCGTCGCCTGATCCGGACTCGCGTCGAGCATCAAAAAGCGGACGATCCCGACCGATTCGCCCGCCGTCAGCGAAACCGGTTCGAACGCGCGCGCCGCCGCCGGTTTTAACGTCAATTCATCGTACTGCGCCGCCCAAACCGTTTTTTTGCCGTTTACGACAATCTGTAATTTCAAGATCAGCGGCGTTGCTTTTTCGACCGCTTTTTCCGCTTTCGCACGGCGTTCTTCGTTCACAAAAAGATAATCTTCCTTTTTCCGAGCGATCTCGCGCAGGACCTTCAAAACGCCGATCATCGCGTCGTCGTTGAACGTGATATGCGTGTAATAACCTTTTTTGAGCGGGAAAAATTGCGGGAAACCGCCGTTTTCGTATTGCGCCGCGAGCAGATAATCCAAGCCTTTCAAAAAAGCTTCCTGATGTTTCGGAAAATTGGTCGGCGGTGTTGTTTTTTGCAGACTTCCCGTGATGACTTTGGCGAGAAACGCGATTTGCGTGTAGGTCGTCCGGTTGTCGATCGTCGTTTCGGAAATATCCGTTTTGGATTTTTTGAGACCGGCTTTTTCCGCTTCGGTCAGCATTGCCGACATATCGAGATTTTTTTCCCAGCCGCCGTTATCTTTTTGATAAAGAATAACCTGGTCGGCGATCCGCGCCGCTTCGTCGGTTTGATACCACAGCGGCGCTTGGCTGAAAGCTTCGTTCCACGAAACCAATTTCCAATCCGGCTTTGTCTTTTCGAGCCATTCGTCCGTCGCTTTTTTCGGATTCCAGCCGTCCTTGCCTTTTAAGAAATTTTCCGCTTCAAACGCCCGCGCTTCGTCTTTCGTGAGCTGATGAATCCATTTGACGCGGCTTTCCATCCGCGCACCCGCGCCGGTCGAATTAAATTCGGCAAAATACGCCGTGCGTTCGTTTTCGGCATTGCCCCAATTGTTCCAGCCCTCGGCGCGGATATGCGCGCCCATTTCGGTATTCAAAAAAACCGTCCGCCCGAAGGCGCGCCACGGTCGCGCGAGAAAAACGCCTTTATTTGTATTGGCGCCCGACAGCTTTGAGTTGATAAAAACAAAACCGCTCGGCTCATTTGCCGCAAAACGCATCGGCGCGGCAATATAGCCGTCGGCTTTCGAATGAATCGTGCAACCTGCAAAAACCGCCGAAGCCTGTCCGAAAATAAAATCGACGTGACCCTCGATATAGCAATTTTCAAAATACTGCCGCCCGTTTTTCGCGTAGAGCGTGTCCTGCCAGCCGAGGAATTTACAGTTTTTAAAAACGAGCCGGTCGGCTTCCGACAAAACGGCGACGGCTTGCGTGCCGCCCTGCGCCTGATTGGCTTTGTAATCGAACGAATTTTCAAAGGTCAGGTTTTCAGCGTGAAAATCGTGTCCGCCGATATAGAAAGCGTATGCCGCGCTCGTTGTTCCGGCGCGTTTATTGTTGATATCGAAACGGAGTTTCGTCGTCTCGGCAGATTCGCCGATAAAGGAAATAAAAGGCTTGCTCGCGGGAATCCTGATTTGTTCGTCGTAAACGCCTTTTTTGATAAAAATGACAAAGCGTTTCTGGTTGTTTTCGGGAACGCGTCCGATCGCTTCCGAGACGGTGCGGACATCGCCGCTGCCGTCCGCCGCGACCGTCAGATCGGCTTTTTTGGCGAAAAAAACCTGTGTTCCGGCGTGAGTTTTCATCAAACCGAAACACAGCAGCAGACTTATCAGCAAAAAAATTTTCATCCCTTTTCCCGGAAAAATGCGCCGCCTAAGTGACCGGGAAGGCATTAGGCACCAATGCGGCGCATTATTTTTCAATCAATTCCCCAAAATTGATTGACTAGAACGTAAATCGCGCACCGAGCTGAATATCACGCGGCGGCTGACGGGTCGGACCGTTTGTAAAACCGAAACGACCAAGATTGTTTGCGCTCGGATTCGTCAAATTCGGCGTATTGCTCGGATTCAGATTCGGCGGACTAAAATACGGACGATTCAGCGCATTGATCGCTTCGACCCGAACCTGAACTTTCATACCTTCGCGAATCCGGAAGTTTTTCGACATTCCGAGATTGAAGTTGAGGAATCGCTGATTGCGAAGTTTGCCGGTCGTCAGCGGGAAATAGCGAAGCGTGTTGTTGCTTCCGATATTCGTCGTGCCGAGACCGATCGAGGCGGGCGCGGCGGCTCCGTTGAAGACAAAATTCGCGGGATAAAACCCTCTGATATCAAATGCCGGAATATCGATGCCGTAGCGTCTGCCCTGTTCGTCTTTTTTACCGAGATAGCTTTTCAGCTCACGCGGGTCGCCGAAACGCGTGTCGTAATAAACATTGCCGAACGCGAGCGGTTCGCCCGATTGCCATTCGTAATTCGATTGGAATTGCCAGCCGCCCAGAAAGGCGTCGAGCCAGCGGTTCCAGTCCTTGCCAAAGGCGCGTCCGCGTCCGATCGGCAATTCGTAAATTCCCGAAAACGTGATGCGATGCGGGCGTTCGGTCGGCGAAACCTGTTCGGTTAGTTCTTCGTCCTGCGGGTTCAGCCGCAAAGTTTTTTCGTGTTCGCGTGAGAACGAATACGAACCGTTCAGAGAAAGTCCTTTCGTAAATCGTTTGACGAGCTGGATCTGGATCGAATTATAGGTACTGCTTCCGTTAAATTCGGTGAGCGTGACATTGCCGAATTGCGGGAACGGCGTTAAAAGATTACGCCGCGCGATCGTTGCCGCGTTGAAGGTCGCGTTGCTCGGAACTAATCCGCGAAACGGATTCGGGACGGTCGCATTGAGGAAAGTTTGAATGGTCGTGTTGAATTCTAAACCGTTGTTCAAATATCCCGCCGGAATAAAATTGATTGCCCGGTCAACCGCCAGATTCGAGCCGCGCGAATGAATAAAATTGACGTCAAGCCCGAGACCGAACGGCAATTGACGTTGAACGCCGATCACAAATCGCGTGTAGGTCGCGTTTTTACGGTCGTGCGAGAGAACGGTCAGATCGCGTCCGATGAAGGTCGCCAAACCGAGACTCGAACCCGGCGAATCGGCGACGCCGTTCGGAAACGGATTGTTCAGACCGGCGATAAACGTTCGACCGTTATCGATCGAAGGCGTGAAAAGCGTCGGGGTCGAAAAGCCCGATTGATTGATCGCCGTGATCTGAAACGGTGCGGTAAACATTCCGAATCCGCCGCGGATGACGGTTTTATCGTCGAGCGAATAGGAAATACCGAAACGCGGCTGCCAGTTGTTTTTGTCCGCGCCCTGGGTCGCATCACCGCTGCTGCCCGCAAAAAGCAAACCGCCCGCCAGATTTTGAATCGCCGTGACCGGAACGCTCGCCGGCACATTGGCGTTGTAGTTGGCGAGCGCGGCGGCGCGCAGCGGATTTGCCGAAACCGTGTCAAAGCCGGTCACGATCCGTCCTTCGGCTTCGGTCGCGCCGGTTTCAAATTCGTAGCGGAGTCCCCAATTGATGGTTAAACGCGGGTTGATCCGCCAATCGTCCTGAAAAAAGAACCCGTGATATTTTGATTTGACGTTGTAAACGGTCGGATTATCAATAATGCTGGTCGTCGCGTTGGCAGTCGGGATTCCCAAAAGAAAAGCCGCCAAATCGCGTCCGTAAGCACTCCGCAGCGCGGCGCTCGAATTTGACGCCTGCGCCGTATAAGTGCCGTCAAATTGAAAACGTCCGGCATTAAATCCGTTTGTTTCATTCTTTTCGTTCAAAATCCGCAGATCATAGCCGTAACGAAAAGTGTGATCGCCCCAGATTTGCGTGATCGTCGGCTGAACCGAAAACATGTTGAAAGGGCGATAGAGACCTTCGTTGTAGTCCGACCGGTTCGAGCCGATCGCATTGGCGATCGAAGCCGTTGTAAAGCTCGCAAAATCAAAACGCGGAATGACGGTCGCGCCGCGAAAAGCCGTGAGCGCCGGACCCGTAAAACCGAGGTCGGTCGGCGAGATCGGATTTGCCGGACGGCGTTCCTGCGAAAACAGATTGTAACTTCCGCGAATGTCGAGAATAAAATTCGAGGAAAGCGTCGCCGTGTAATCGATATTGCCGCCTTTGTTGACGCGATATTCAAAACCGCGGGTCGGCGAATCCGCTTCGCCCATCCAGTTATAACGGTCTTCCGAACTCTTGCTGTAATAAAACTTACCGAAAATTTTGTGATTGCCGTTAAAATTATGGTCTATTTTTCCCAAATATGATTGATACGGACGAATCAGATTCATATTCGACGCAAACACTCCGATGCCGTCAACAACCGGTTGGTTCGGCAGCGGATAAAGATTCAAATATCTCTGCGCGATCGGGCTGAGCCGTCCCGCCGGGATGATGTTTCCCGCAAAAGGCGTGCGGCAAACCGTGTTGAGCGTGCCGGTCGTTCCGCAAGTCGTGTTTCCCAAAAATGCGGTCGCCGGATCGTAGATCGCCGTCGTTGCCAAAATTTCCGAAAAATTGCCGGTTCGCTGCAAAGCTGTCGGCACGCGAAAAGTTGTCGTTTCGGGGATGTTGCATTTTTTATTATCTTTATTGAAAAGTAAAAACGTGCGGCATTTCAAGATTGTGTCTTTGACCGAAACGCCTTAACGATTATATTTGCGCTCGGGTTTTTCGAGTCTTGAGCGGTTTGAAAAGAAATTGTTCGCCGTCCGGCTGCGGTCGCGGTCGTAAAAATAGAGCGAACCGTGAAATTTATTTGTTCCGCTTTTCAGCGCAACATTGACGGTCGAACCGGCGGTAAATCCGTTTTGCGCGTCGAAGCTGTTGGTTTGAACCTTGAATTCCTGAACGGCATCCGAGGGCGGTGTAAAGGCAACCTGTCCGCTGAAAGCCAGATTCGGCGAACCGTCAAGATTGATGACGTTACCGCCCGCCCCATTTGTTCTGAATGATGCCAGATTGCCGTTCGCGGTCGGTCCCGTAAATTGCGGGTTTCCCGTATAAACAACACCCGGCGCCTGTGTGACCAGAGTCGTCACCGCGCCTTCGGGCAAAGGCAATTCTTCAACCTGTCGATTGCTGATGACCGTCCCGGTTGTCACTGAACCACGCTCGATCAAATCGTCGTTGGCAACGACATTGACCTCCGCCGCCGCGCCGATTTCCAATTGAAAATCAATCGTCAAACGATCGTCAACCTTTATCTCGACGCTTTCCCGCACTGACGTTTTGAAACCGTCGCCGGTTGCCGAAACGTTATATTTGCCCGGCAGCAAGAATGGGACGGTAAAGCTGCCGTCTTCATTTGTTTTGACGGTTGCCGCAACGTTCGTTTCGACATTTTTGACAATGACCGTCGCGCCCGGGATCGCCGCGCCGTTCGGATCGTTGACGTTTCCGGTGATCGTGCCGCGAAACTCCTGACCAAAAACGCTGCCAAAAGCGGACAAACAAACGGCAATGACCGCACAAAGAACGCCGGATCGGATTTGACTTCTTTTCATCGCTTCTTAACTCCTCTCTAGATTTTTCTTTTATTAAATCGGTTTGAATCGAACCAATTCTTAAATTCTGGCTTAAAGTTGAAATTATAGTAATTGGTTTTACCAATTATTGCAAATCATTTTTCGAATATTTTTTACCTTTTTTGAAAAAATTTTAAATTATGGCGCAAACTCGGCATAAGCGATAAAACGATGCGATTCAAAATCAATTTTTACGGACAAACAGCTATTGACCAATTTATTAATCTTTATGTATTGGGTATTACCAATCATCGTCTGAATTTTCGTACCAAGGATTAAAAGAGACCTTTGAAATCACTTTGCCGCGCTGCCCGTCTGGAATATTTAAAATGCGCTTTGAACTGATTTTGAAATTCTGCGTTTGACCAAACAGTTTCTTTCGGCTAAAACAATTCGTGACAGGCTATCAATATTTGGAAAAAGACCGACGTTTTAATTCTTAGAACACAAGCCGATAATTACCGTCCGAAGATATGAAAATTTGCCCCCAATGCCGCGCCCAATTTGAAGATGACATGAATTTTTGTCTGCAGGACGGGACGCCGCTCGCGAGCGCAGACCAATTTTTCAACCCGCCCGAAAATTCCGGCGAAAAAACGCTCAATTTGCCGCCGACGCCGAATTTACCGCCGACCATTGCCCCGACGCAAGGTTTCTATCCGCCGATTACTCAACCAACTAATCAGCCGCTCTCAAATCAACCGACCGTTGAGCTAAAAAGCCAAGTGACCGTTTTTCCAAAAATCGAAACGTCGCCCGCCGTTCTCGGGTCGCTGACCGCCGATTTGGAAAACTCAAAATCGCGAAGCAATTTAACGGTCGCGGCGGTTGCCGGAATACTCGTGCTGCTCGGAACGGCAATCGGCGGTGTGATGTGGCTATCACAGGGCGAAAAAAATGCCGACACGGCTTTGGCGAATACCAAAAATCAAAATTCGGCGGCGCCTGCCAATAGAAACTCCGATTCCGGATTTTCAAACGGCAGCACTTCGACCAGCGTAGATAATCAATCCGAACCCGGTTTCAGGTCGGATTCAAATAACCCGAAACTAGCGAATACGACCAAGCCAGCTGCGACTAAAGAAATCGAAGACAAACCAACGCCAAAACCGACTGTTTCTGAAGAAAAAGAACCGCCGCCCGAAAAAACGCTGACGGCAACGCCGAAACCGGTTCCGAAAACCATTTCCGCCGGAGTTGTCAACGGAAAGGCGACCAATCTTGTCAAACCGTCCTATCCGCCGGCGGCGCGCGCGGTTCGGGCGAGCGGCGCGGTCAATGTTCAGGTGATGATCGATGAAAGCGGCAATGTCATTTCGGCAAGCGCCGTTTCGGGGCATCCGCTGCTTCGCGCTTCGGCGGTGTCGGCGGCGCGCTCATCGAAATTCAGTCCGACGATACTTTCCGGGCAAGCCGTCAAGGTTACGGGCGTGATCGTCTATAACTTTGTTCCCTGACAAAATTGCTCAAATAGTTGAAATTAATGATAAAATTCTGTTTTAGAGATTTTGAAAATCAAGAAAAAGAAAATTTAAGCAAACCGATAATATGAAATTCTGCCCGACCTGCGAAACCCGATACGATGAAGAAATTTTGCGTTTTTGCACCAAAGACGGTACGCCTTTGGTTGACGAAGACCAACCGAATTTTACGGAAATGCCGAGCGAAAGCATCGAACAGACGGAAGATGATCTGGGCGAAGAAACGATTGTCAGCTACAAACCGCCGAAGGATATTCTCGAACCCGAACCGCCGCAGCCCGAGATCGACCGCAGCGAAGCCCCGCGGATCGTGATTCCGATGAACGAACAGAAAAAGGAACAGAATGTCCGCGTCCGCAACATCCCGCCGTATCAGCCGATCCCGCCCAAACCGAACACGGGAAAAGTTGTCGCGCTGACGATTTTGGGCACGCTCGCGATTCTCGCGCTCGGTCTCGGGCTTTTTTGGTTTCTGCGAAACGAAGATTCGTCCAACAATAAAAATCTGAACGTCAACACCAATCCGCCCGACACGAATCTCAATAACAATCTGAATTTCGGCGGGATAAACATTCCGACACTGCCAACTTCGAACATCAATTCCAGTCTCAACGGTAATTTCAATACGAACGGCAACGCCAATCTGAAAACGCCGACGCCGACCCCGAAACCGAGTCCGAGTCCGAGCCCGACGAATGCCAACATCAATGCCAATCTCGGCAACATCAATATCATCGGAACGCCGACGCCGCGCCCATCGGCAACGACCACGCCAACCGAACGACCCGGAACACCGCCGCCGAACGCAACGCCGCGAGTTTCGCCGACACCCGATCGAACAGGTCGTCCGCCGGACAATTCGAGCGGAAATTAACCGTACTGAAAATATGTTTGCAAACGGTCCAATAATATCGAAAGGAATTTATGAAAAGCTTTTCATAAATTCCTTTTTGCTTGTCACAAGCCTTGCTCTCTTAGGTTTTTCGGCGTTCGGTCAAGATAAAACCGAAGATCATCAAAAAACTGTCGAAGCCGCGTATCAAAAACTGGCAGGCGTTTCTTATCGTCTGAAAAGTCTCAAAAGAATCAGCAACGGATTTAGCGGCGTCGAGACCAAAGCCACTGCTGAATTTGTTGCACCGGATCAATCAAAGGTGCTCAAAACAACGGATTATTGGACGGACGATGACGGCGAACCGCAAAAACCGGACAAAATTCAAATAATCACAACCGGAAAAAAAAGCTACGTCAAAATTGATGCGGAAAATTGGAAGGAAATTTCCGAAACGGAATTGGCAAAACTGCCTAATTCCATTGATGATTATTTTTCGCTCAAAAATTTAACTTATCCGGTCAAGGATTTGGTTATTAAAGCGGCGGGTCAGGAAAATGCAAACGGTCAGAAACTTGATATTTACAAGGCGAATTACAGTGCTGACAAACGAATTTACGAAGTCGGCTACTGGATAAGCGCGGACGGTTTTCTGATAAAAACCGAGTATAAAGTCAACTATAAAGGCTGGACGATCAAACTGACCGAAACCTACGAATACGGCGCCAATATCAAGATCGAAGTGCCGAAGTTAAATTGAAAAATGCGTGCGCTCAAAATTATTCGGCAAATTCCAGCGCTTTTTCGACGGCGCGGCGCGGGTCGATGACGCCCCAGCCCTGGCGATCGACTTCATAATGCGGAAGCCGTTCGGCGGTTGAAATCAAGATTCTTTTGATCTGCTGCGGCGTCCGTTGCGGGCTGGC
>CADEFG010000008.1:0-12636 GCA_902826505.1 uncultured Acidobacteriota bacterium | reverse complement strand
GTATTTGTAATTTTTGGTGATCACATTTTCGCGGCGAATCTTGTGCGTGTAAATTTGGCGAATCGAATGGACGGGACGATCGAGCGCGGCATCGAGCTCGCCGTCAATGCCTTGATTTTCCCTGATAATGTCGTGCAGACGGTCGTCGTCTTCTTTATCGAGACGGGCGAGCAGCTCGGCTTGGCTGGCGGTCGGCGTATTCGGCAAGATCGGCGCGGGAACCCAGATCGACGGCGCGATGACCTCGGGTTTTTGAAGCCCGTCAAGGGTCGGACCGTAGCTTGAGCGATACATTCCGCGCCGCGCGCGATTGAGCGAATTGTTATCGTCAAGCCCGCCGACCGCGATGCACGAAGGCGCGCTGGCGGGCGGAAAAACCGGATGATTCGGCAGATGTCCGGCGTTGCCGACCGCGCAAACGATCGTCAAACCCCGCCGCGCGCACTCCTCGACCGTCTGCGACAAAGAATCGTGGAGATAGCTTTGTTCGAAATCGCCGCCCGCCGAGATGTTGACGACCCGAATGTTGTATTTCGTGCGGTTCGCCAAGATCCATTCAAGTCCGTCCTCGATATTTTGTTCGGTGATCCGACCCGTACGGGCAAGTTTGACGAGAACAACTTCGGATTCGGGCGCGATTCCGCGATAAAATCCGTTTGAAAGCGAACCGTTCCCGGCGGCGACAACGCTCGTCATCATCCCGTGCCAGCTCGCGACATCCGCCTGAAAGAGCGTCGAAAGATCGCCGTCGTCCGTCATCATGTTGCGATAACCGATGATCCGGTTACTCGGCGTCGTCAGATCGACGTGCGGGTAAAATCCCGAATCGAGGAAAGCAATCGTGATGCCCTTGCCCGTAAAACGCTCGTCGGCATCGAGGCGCAAAGGCGTCGAAAGAACCCGCGAACCGTCTTTTTGCAGCGCGGCGTCCTGCATGATCTGGTCTTTGGCGCGTTCGAAAAGCCGCACGCAGCGGGCACAGACGGCTTCAAAAATATTCGTGTCGGGCGCGTTTGCCCGAATTAGTTTTTGAATGTCTTCGCCGAGGACGAGCAGCGGCACAAATTCGTCCCGTGTTTCACGCGAGCAGACCGGGCAAACCGTTTCGCCCGCCGCGATGTCCGCACCGGTCGGCGGACGCTGAAGTTGCATTGATTCGTGCAGAGTCATTTTTCGCGTTTAAGTTTTCCATAAACAACAGTTAAAATCAATTTGCGTGGATCGTAAATCGGGAATCGTAAATTGTTGTCTTGAATTACGAACTCAATTCACAATTTAGCGATTGACGATTGACGATTGACAAAATCATTATGGAACGAAAAAAAGTCGGTCTCGCGCTGTCGGGCGGCGCGGCGCGCGGATTCGCGCATCTGGGAGTTTTAAAGGTTCTCGCCGAACATCAAATCCCGATTGATTTTATCGCCGGAACGAGCGCCGGGTCGATCGTCGGCGCGGCGTTCGCGTGCGGTTTGAGTGTCGAGCAGATCACCGAGATCGGTAAAAAAATGAGCTGGTTCAAGGTTTCGGGGTTTCCGTATTCGGCAAAAGGTTTGCTTTCAAACGCGCCGATGGGCGAGCTTCTCCGAAAAAATCTGCCCTATAAAAATATCGAGGATCTGCCGATCCCGTTTGCGGCAGTTGCCTGCGCGCTCGAAACCGGCGAGGAAATCGTTTTCAAAGACAAAGGAAATTTAGCGACCGCGATTCGCGCGAGCTGCGCGATTCCGGGCGTTTTTGTGCCGGTCGAACACGAAGGCAAAAACCTCATCGACGGCGGCGTGGTTTCGCTCGTCCCGACCAAAACGGTCAAAAAAATGGGTGCGGAGATCATCATCGCGATCGATGTCAACGCCTGCGGCTCGACCTATTGGAATCTGCCGACGACCTTTCTCGGCGTCATTTTCCAATCGACGATGATGCTGCTGCGGACCGCCGGGAAAAGTCAGCATTACCGCGCCGATGTCGTCATCGTCCCAAAAATCGCGCATCTGCGTCCCGACGAGATCAGCAAAATGGACGAATTTATCAAGCTCGGCGCAGAAGCCGCACTGGACAAGATCGACGAGATCAAAAAACTGGTGTTTGAGTCGGAACCATCTGCGGTAGCGGATGGTTAAAGCTCGACGTTCGGACTCATTGATAAGATTAAAAATGACAATCTTCAACCGCCCGCTACCGCAGACGGTTCTGACAAAAAAATGACTGAAATAGGAATTATCGGCTTCGGACAATTCGGGCAATTTATGGCGCGGCATCTCGCGCTCTTTTTCGATGTGACGGTTTGCGACGCCGCCGACCGCCAGATCGAAGCCGAAAAAAGCGGCGTCAGTTGGCGCCAGTTTGAAACCGTCGCGAGCAAAGAAATCGTCATTTTTGCCGTTCCCTTACAGGCTTTTGAAGCCGTCTTAAATCGCGCCGCGCCGTTTTTACAGCCGCACGCGCTTTGTCTTGATGTTTGTTCGGTCAAGCTGAAACCGGTTGAAATGATGCTCGCGCAGTTGCCCGAAAGCGTCGAGATCATCGGCACGCATCCGCTTTTCGGACCGCAGAGCGGACAGGGCGGCATCGAAGGTTTGCGGATCGCTTTATGTCCGGTTCGCACCACCCAAACCGCCAGAGTCAGAAACTTTCTCGCCGATCAACTGAAATTAAACGTCTTTGAAAAATCGCCCGAAGAACATGACCGCGAAATGGCGCACGTTCAGGCGCTGACGCATTTTGTCGCCCGCGCGCTCGACGAGCTTCACGTCGAAGAATCCGAACTCGCGACCGTTTCCTACGAAGAATTGATGCGCGCCGCGCGGCTCGTCAGCGAAGATTCGTGGGAACTTTTTCAAACCATCCAGCAAGGCAATCCGTTTGCCGATGCGAAACGCCGAGCCTTTATCGAAAAGCTCATCGAACTCGAAAACCGCGTCAGCAAAAATTAACCGATTCCGAACGCGAAGATTTGGCAAAATGCGCTATAATCGCGTTTAATAATTTATACGCAAAGATCGGATTCAGGCTTAATGATTGTTTATCAAAAGCCGCTAATTCGGGGTAGGTATCGAGGAATAGGGGTGAAAAAAAGTTTCTTGGTCATCGTCTGCTTGCTGCAATTCGGTTGCGGTTCGTTTCAAACGAATCTTGAACCGTCGATCGAATTCAGCATTATTCCGTGGGCGGAAACAGGCGGCACGATGCGGCTCGAAATTATCGAAGGTCGCGTTTTCAATGCCCGCCCGCAGCAGCAGATCGTGCTCTATGCCCGCAGCGGAAACTGGTATATCCAACCTTTCGCCGACCAGCCTTTCACAAAAATCGAACCGGATTCAAAATGGCGAAACTCGACCCATCTCGGCACCGAATATGCCGCGCTGCTGGTTGAGCCGGGTTATGTGCCGCCCGCCGAAACGAGCGTTTTACCAAGCAAAGAAGGCGCCGTCGCGGCGGTCGCGATTGTTTTTGGAACGCCGAATTTTTGGCAGACATGGTGGTTTCGGGGATTGGCAGGAATGGTCTGTGTTTTTTTGTTGATTGCTTATTTTCGTTCGCGGATGCAGCGTTTGACAAAAGAAATGAACGTCCGTTTTGAAGAACGGCTTGCCGAACGAACGCGCATCGCGCAGGAACTGCACGATTCGCTTTTGCAGGGTTTTGTCGGCGTTTCGATGCAGCTTGCCGTCGCGGTCGAACAATTGCCCGCCGATTCTCCGGTCAGACCGCAACTAAAACGCGTCGTAAAATTGATCGGACAGGTCGTCGAAGAAGGACGCAATACCGTGCAGGGACTTCGCGCGTCGAATAATGACGATTTTGCCAATCTCGAACAGCAGTTTTCCCAACTGCGGCAAGACCTCGATGTCAACGGACAGATTGATTTTCGCGTGATCGTCGAAGGCGCGCCGAAACCGCTCTGCCCGGCGATCGCCGACGAGGTTTACCATATCTGCCGCGAAGCGCTCGTCAATGCGTTCAATCATTCAAAAGCCAACAAGATCGAGGTCGAGATCGAATACGCCGCCCGCGAATACCGGATTTTAGTTCGTGACAACGGAATCGGGATCGACCCGCAGATTCTTCAAACGGGCAGCGAAAGACATTGGGGACTTTCGGGAATGCGCGAACGGGCGGAAAAAGTCGGCGCGAAACTTAAAGTTTCGAGCCGGGCAAAGGCGGGAACGGAAATTTCAGTTTCCGTTCCGAACCATCTGGCTTTTGAAACACAACTTTCAAAACATCCGTTCAAATGGCTGACCAAATTTTATCCTCGCCAGGCAAATACAGGGAAGGAACCGGGAAAATGAAGGAAGATAAAATTATTAGCGTTTTTAGTGTGGACGATCATCCTTTGATGCACGAAGGAATTGCCGCTTTGATAAATAATCAGCCCGATATGGCGCTCGTCGCGGAAGCCTCGGACGGACGCGACGCGCTGCGGCAGTTTCGCGAGCATCAACCCGATGTCACGCTGATGGATCTGCGACTTCCCGATATGAGCGGCATTGACGCGATGATCTCCATTCTCAAAGAATTTCCCGCCGCCCGCGTGATCATCCTGACGATGTTCGAAGGCGATGTCGAAATCCAGCGGGCGCTCAAAGCCGGCGCGCGCGGTTATCTGCTCAAAACAATGCCGCCGACGGAATTGGTCAAAGTAATTCGCCGTGTTCACGCCGGGAAAAAACATATTCCGCCGGAAATTGCCGCCAATCTTGCCGAGCATTTCGACAACGATGCTTTAACCGCCCGCGAAATAGAAGTTTTAGCGCAAATCGCCGAAGGCAACCGGAATCGGGACATTGCCGAGCTTCTTTTTATTTCGGAAGAAACGGTCAAGGTTCATATCAAACATATTATGGATAAATTGGGTGCCAGCGACCGCACGCAAGCGGTCGCGATCGCCATCCGGCGCGGAATCATTCAGCTGTAGAACGACTTAATAGTCTGTAAATTAAGGTTCTAAAGATTCTAAACTCTGCGGCTTGGCGCCTTTGCGGGAAAATAAATTTTCATTTATGACAAGTTAATCCCCGCCAAGCCGCCAGGGCGCAAAGAATAAATACCAAGAAACTTAAAACACTCAGTATTTAACACGAATACCCCGAAAGAGTTATTAAAAGATTCCAACTCCGAGGGATTCGCCTGGCGATTTTAATTCCTATACTATAAAAAGCCCCGTTTATCAGAACACCGATTCTCTTCGCAGGAGGCAGAAACTGCAACGATTTTTTTCAACATTTCCCGCCGGTTATCCGGGTTTTGGATTGCTGATCTTACGCGTCACGCTTGGCATCACGGCATTGTTTCTCGGCAGAATTTATTTATCCGAGCCGGATCATCCGACGTTTTCGATGTCGATCATCGGACTGCTCGCGATCGTCAGCGGCATCTTGTTGCTAATCGGATTTCTGACCCCGGTTGTCTGCCCGATCGTCTTCGCGGGCAACGCCGCCGCCGTCATTTTATCCGTCGCGTCAAATCAAAACGCCGCCGTTCTGCCTGAAATTTACGCGATCGGTTTGGCGGCGGCAGTCGCTCTTTTAGGTCCCGGCGCGTTTTCGCTCGACGCCCGCATTTTCGGTCGCCGTGAGATCATTATTCCGCCAAAGTCGTCCGCGCTCAACACCTGATCTTCCCCGGCAACATTTTGTTAACCCGAAAGTGGTATTAGTTCATAAACAAAGAGTGTTACGAAAAAAACATTCTATTTCGTGATGTGCCGAATGTTCGGATTTGGCATAATAGAATTCAAACCAAAAAGCAAAACTGAACTAGGGAGAAATATATGAACAGTACAAAAATGTCGGAATCAATTGAAACATTGGAAGTGGCGGACGATCCGCGACTTTCGCCCGGAACAAAGGAATTTTTAAAGGTCTTGAACTCGCCCGCGCCGCCCGAGCTTGAAAAACTGACGCCCGCCGAAGCGCGGAAAGTTTTAGAAAGTGCGCAAGCTTCGGCTAAAGTGGATTATTCGGGCATCGAGGAATCGGAAAAAACGATTCTGGCGGACGGCTTTGAGATTTTATTAAATGTCGTTCGTCCCGAAGGCGCGGGCGGCAAATTGCCCGTCCTGCTGTTTATCCACGGCGGCGGCTGGGTTTTGGGCGATTACCCGACGCATCGCCGGATGGTGCGCGATCTGGTTGTCAATTCGGGCTTTGCGGCGGTTTTTGTCAATTACACGCGCACGCCCGAGGCGGTTTATCCGCAGCAGATCAACGAAATTTTCGCGGCGCTTCGATGGGTCGCGGAAAACGGCGACGAGATTAATGTTGACGGTCAAAATCTGGCGGTCGTCGGCAACAGCGTCGGCGGCAATATGACGGCGGTGACGGCTTTGAAAGCAAAGGCAGAAGGCGGACCCGAGATCAAACTGCAAATTTTATTATGGGCGATCGTCGATGCCGATTTTGAAACCGAATCTTACCGGGAGTTCGGCGAAGCGCGTTTTTTAACGACGCCTTTGATGAAATGGATGTACGACATGTATATTCCCGAACCGGAAAAACGCAAAGACATTTACGCCTCGCCCTTGCAGGCAACCATTGAACAATTAAAAGGTTTGCCGCCGGCGCTCGTCATCACGGGCGAATCGGATGTTCTGCGCGACGAAGGCGAAGCCTACGGACGCAAGCTCGACGAAGCCGGCGTCAAGGTGACAACCGTCCGCTACAACGGAATGATCCATGATTTCGGACTTTTGAACGGTTTAGCCGAATTGCCGCAAGTTCGTTCGCTTTTTGAACAATGCGGCGCGGAACTCAAAAAATATCTCGGATAATTTAGCAGAAAATATCTTTAACTTTCAGGTGTTTGTAAACACGAATGCCTGAAACTTTTTAATTTCAAAATGAGTAATCAAACAAAAAAAACAATCGTTCTCGTTCACGGCGCGTTTGCCGATGGTTCGAGCTGGAGCAAAGTCATTCCGCTTCTCTTGGCTGAAGGGTTAAATGTTGTCGCGGTTCAAAATCCGACAACCTCGCTTGCCGATGATGTCGCCGCCGTGGGTCGTGCGCTCGAATCAATTTCCGAGCCGGTCGTTCTGGTCGGGCATTCGTGGGGCGGCGTGGTCATTACCGAAGCCGGAATCAATGAAAAAGTCGCGGCGCTCGTTTACGTTGCCGCCTTTGCGCCTTCGGAAAATCAATCAGTTAATGATCTTTTCGCGGATTATCCGCAACCCGAATGGTTCGGCGCGGTGAGCGCTGATTCGGGTGGTTTTCTAAGGATTTCCACGACAGGAATCGCCGAATATTTCGCGCAGGATCTGTCGGCGGAAGAAAAAGCAGTTGTCGCGGCGGTGCAAACGCCTTTCGCAGCTTCCGCCAACGCCGACAAAGTTTCAAAAGCGGCTTGGAGCGAAAAACCTTCGTGGTTCGTCGTCTCGGAAAACGACCGCATTATTTATCCCGAACTCGAACGCAAAATGGCTGAAAAGATCGGCGCGAAAATCACCGAAGTGTCAGCCGGTCACGTTTCGATGCTCGCGAAACCGGAAGAGGTCGCAAATGTAATTTTAGCCGCTGCGGAATCGGCAAAAGCCGCTGACAACAATTAATGAAGAAAATAACTTTAAAAATTCTTATTGCTGTATTTACGTCATTTCTGTTGTTTAACGTTGCCCGCGCGCAGAATATTTCCGGCGAACAGCGGCTGACACCGAGCGAGATTTTCGCGCTTGCGCAGCTTGGCGCGAGCGCCGGAACTTCGGGCGTGAGCGGCATCCAAACCCGTATTTTGAAGGGCGATCCGACGAAAGCGGGTTTGTACACGATTCAACTGATCGTGCCCGCGAACACGACGATTCAGGCGCATACGCACGCGGACGACCGTGTCGCGACGGTCATTTCGGGAACCTGGTATATCGGTTACGGTTCCGTCTTCGATGAAAAGAAACTCAAACCGCTGACGGCGGGAAGTTTCTACACCGAACCGCCGAACGCCGCGCATTTTGCCCGCACGGGAGCCGAACCAGTCGTTTTGCAGATCACCGGCTACGGACCGACAAGCACTGAATATGTCGTTTCAAAAACAAAAACCGCCGTCAAAAAATCTTCGTCGCGGCGATCAGTTAATTCAAAAAGCATCAGGAGAAAATAAAATTTATGTCCGCTAATTTACGATCGAATCGCGTTTTGCTTGTTTTGACTTTGACCATCATTTTCAGCGTCGTCAGCGCATCGGCGCAAAAAAATTACGAATCCAAAACGGCAAGCGTCAACGGCGTGAAGATTCATTATCTGAAAGCCGGCAGCGGCAAAACGCCGCTCGTTTTGATCCACGGTTTCGGCGATACGTCGCACATGTGGATCCCGCTTTTTGAGGAATTCGGCAAAGATTACACGATCATTGCGCCCGATATGCGGGGCTTGGGCGATTCGTCGCGTCCCGAAACGGGTTATGACAAAAAAACGATGGCGGTTGATATTCACGAGCTCGTCAAATCTTTGGGCTATAAACAGATCTATCTCGTCGGTCACGATATCGGTTTGATGGTCGCTTACGCTTACGCCGCGCAGTTTCCGTCGGAAGTCGAAAAACTCGCTCTTTTGGAAGCCCCGATTCCGGGCATCGGCGATGTCTGGGAAAAGGTTTATACAACGCCCGCGCTCTGGCATTTTCATTTCGTCAGCAGCCCGATCGCGCTCGAACTGGTCAAAGGGCGAGAGCGACTGTTTCTCGAACATTTCTGGCAATCGCTTTCGCCGCATCCCGAAACTTTCAAGGAAGCCGACCGCGTGATTTACGCCAAATCTTACGCTCAGCCGGGCGCGATGCACGCCGCTTTTGAAATGTTTAAAAAATTCAACACGACGGATGCCGAAGACAATCGAAAATTTGCCGCGACCAAACTGCCGATGCCGCTTCTGACGATTGAAGGCGATAAAGCGATGGGCGGCGCGCTCGAAATTCAGGCAAAATTAGTAGCAACAAACGTTACGTCAGTTATGTTTGCCGACACCGGACATTGGCTGATGGAACAGCGCACGGCAGAAACAAAGTCAGAGTTAAAGAAATTTTTCGCTAAATAATCGAAAGATTTTCATCATCAAAAAAAACAAGGCAAGCTGATTTTTCGTCAGCTTGCCTTGTTTTTTTCATCTTATCAACCGACGATATTTTAGTGATGAATCAAAAATACGATGTCGCCGTGATCGGCGGCGGACACAACGGTTTGACGTGCGCCTGTTATCTGGCGAAAGCGGGTTTGAAGGTTATCGTTCTCGAACGCCGACACATTGTCGGCGGCGCGGTTTGTACGCAGGACGATCTGATCGAAGGCTACAAGATCGATGTCGGATCGAGTGCGCACATCATGATTCACCTGACGCCGGTCGTCAAGGATTTGCAGCTTGAGAAATTCGGGCTCGAATATATCGACTGCGACCCGTTTGCGTTTGCGCCGCTGCCGAACGGCGCGGGCGCGATCTATTTTTGGAAGGACGTTGATAAAACCTGCGAATCGATCGCCTGTGTTTCGCCCGAAGATGCGGACCGCTATAAAAAATTCGTGACCGAATGGGAAAATCTGAACGAAGGCGTTTTCAAGGCATTTTTGAAACCGCCGACGATGATGAATCTCGGACGGCATATGATCTTCGGCACAAAATCGAAAAATCCGGCGGAGATGGTTCGCAAATTGATGACGAGTTACGGCGCGCTCGTCAAACAAACCTTTAAACACGAAGGTTTGCGCGCGGCAATGGCGTGGCTCGCGGCGCAGAGCGGACCGCCGCCGTCCGCCATGGCGACGGGCGACTTTTTAGGCTGGCATTCGATGATCCATAAAAGCGGCGTCAAACGACCCAAAGGCGGTTCGGGCGCGTTGACGCAGGCGATGGCAAAATGCCTCGCGCATCACGGCGGCGAAGTTCTATTAAACGCCGAGGTCGCGCGGATTGAGGTCGAAAACGGCGAAACGGACGGAATTATTTTAGCGGACGGGACACGCATCGAAGCCGCGCGCATCGTTTCAAACGCGCATGTTCACACGACATTTTTAAAACTGATCGGCGCGGAGAATCTGCCCGCAGGTTTGGCGGAACGCCTCGAAAACGTCCGCATCGGCAATGGTTTCGGGATGATCGTCCGCTGCGCCGTTTCGGAATTGCCCGATTATTTGAGTGCGCCTTCGGGCGGCAAAGCGGCGGATTGTCACCACGGTTTGCAATTGATGTGTCCTTCGCTGGATTATTTAGACAAATCCTACGCCGACTATCTAAACGGCATTCCGTCAAAAAATCCCGGTGCGCTCGCGATGACCTTTTCGTCGGTTGACCCGACGCTCGCGCCCGCAGGACGACACACGCTTTTTATCTGGGGACAATATTATCCGTATGAACTCGCAAACGGCGAAAACTGGAAATCGATCGAAAACCGCGAAGCCGATAAATTGATCGAGGTCGTCAACCAATACGCGCCGAACGTCAAGGATTCGATTATTTCGCGCTTCGTTCAATCGCCGCTCGATCTCGAAGAGCGGCTCGGACTCTTGAGAGGCAACGTGATGCACGTCGAGATGGATTTCGACCAGATGTTTCTCTTTCGCCCGCTCCCGGAAATGAGCGCCTACAAAACGCCGATCAAAAATCTCTACTTAACCGGCGCGTCGACGCATCCCGGCGGCGGCGTTTTCGCCGCTTCGGGTCACAACACCGCGCAAGTTGTTCTAAAAGATGTCAAAGGCGGTTGGTTTTAATACTTAAACTCCTGTTTCATTCTTTTCTCGTTCTCGAATTGAAGCCAATTTTCAGTTAACGACCGCGTCAACCGGAACTCGTCTCTGCTTATTTCTTCAGGAAACATTTACTGAAATCCGGCGATAACCTTAAATAGAAAATTTGAAAAAAAAAATTAATAGCTGAAGGAGAAAAATAAATGGGATTTTCGATTCCGAATCCGATCAATGCGGTCAAAGATGCGGTCAGTCACGTCAAAGATGCGGGCGAAACCGTTCTGAAGACAACGGTCAAAGCGACCGAAACGGCGATCAATGTTACTGAAGCGGTCGCCACCACGACCGGAAATGCGGCAGTCAGCGCGTTACGGTTCGAAGCCTCGATGACCAGATTCGCTTTGAATAAAACTTTTGACGGCGCCAAAACGATCGCCGAAAAAGGAATCAATCTAGCCGAACGCGCGATAGATTCGGTAACGCATCCCGGAAATCCGAATCCGCCGGGAGCGCAGGGTTTGAAATTCTCCGAAACAAAATCGGCGTCCGACATCGCTTATAAAGGCTCGAACTCGAAAGTCGGCGACGTTTATCAATTTCCCGACGGCAAACAATGGAAGGTCGTCGATGTCCAAAACGATCCGGAGACGGGTTTTCGCGCCGTTGCCTTAAAACCGCTCGATCCGAACGACAAACGCGTGATCGTCGCTTTTTCGGGTTCGGACGAGGGCAAAGATTGGGGCGACAACATCAAGCAAGGCGTCGGGCTTTCGACGGCGCAGTATAAGGAAGCGGTTGATTTTGCAAACAAATGGAAAGCGTCCGACGGCAATAACGTGATCTTGACCGGACATTCGCTCGGCGGCGGTCTCGCGTCGTATGCTTCGATCAAAACCGATCTGCGCGCCACGGCGGTCAATTCCGCGCCGCTCGCCTTGAATCATCTCGGTCTGAATCCGCTCGACGCGCTGCGGATCACGCAATATTACGTGCCGGGCGAAGCACTGAGCGTTTTGAACGAAGCCAATCCGCTCGATATTCGTCCCGGTTTCGGGATCGAAGTGCAGGGCAGACATTCGATTCTCGATCCGCGCTCGATCGGCAGTAATCATTCGCTCGACAACGTCGCGCCCGACATTCCGGCGCCGAAATATATCGGCAATTTCAATTAAAGCGGACGCGCTTTGTTTTTTCGGAAACCGGGAATCGAAAATCGAAAGATCGCATGTTTGATAAACTCGCCCGGAGTTTTTTCTTACCGATTCCCGATTGACGATTTCCTATTCACGAGATGATTGCTACATTTTTTGGATCATCACGATGACGACGGCTTTTTCGCCCGCCATCCGGTTGTAGGAAATCCAATATCCGGCATCTTCGTATCTGACCATCTTGAAAATCGAGCCGTCGGGTTTTGCCTCCGCCTGCGCGGTTTTCCCGAAAACATCGTCAAATTTCGGCGACGCAAGATTATCACTGCTAAAAACGACCGAAACCGTCCGCACTTTTTTGTTGCTGTCGAGCAGGAATTGGGCGTTTTCCGTTTCCGAAAAAATATAGAAAAAGCCTTCCGCGTCTTCCGATTTCGGCGTTCCGAGCTTGGCACGAATTTCGTCGGCGGTCGTACCGATCCAGATGCCTTTATAATTTTGCCAGAGCGGCAGATTGTCTTTATTGATGGCTTTTTGGGCTTCGGTTTGTTGGACGCTCGCGGTAATTATCAGAACGCAGAAGATAATTTGCAAAAAGATCGCGATGCGAACTGAAAAAACACTTGTCGAATAGTTTTTATTTGTCTTGGTTAACATTTATCTGCTCCTCCTAAAAGGTCTTAAAAATTCATATAAGAGCGCACGATAAAACTTATATTTCCCTCCCTGATTCTACCGAAAAATTATGTGTTAACCATTCATTTCAGCCCCAACATAACGCCGTTTGAAGTTTCCCTCAATATCGCGTTACACCAATAT
>CADEFG010000007.1:20071-22246 GCA_902826505.1 uncultured Acidobacteriota bacterium | reverse complement strand
GGACGCGACTTCGACCGAAGCGCGCGCCAAGCATCACGAATTTTTGCGGCGCAATGAACGCGGGCGTTACAAAGGGCTGACTTTTTGGAGTCCGAATATTAACATTTTCCGCGATCCGCGCTGGGGACGCGGGCAGGAAACCTGGGGCGAAGACCCGTTTTTGACCGGCACGCTCGCGACGGCTTTTGTCAAAGGCTTGCAGGGCAACGATGCGAAATATCTGAAAGTCGTTTCGACCGTCAAACATTTTGCCGTCCACAGTGGACCCGAACCCGAACGCCACAGCTTTAACGCCGTTTCCGACGAGCGCGATCTGCGCGAAACTTACTTACCCGCGTTTCGGCAGACGATTCTCGAAGGCAATGCGACGGGTGTGATGTGCGCCTATAACAGCACGAACGGCGAACCGGCGTGCGCCAATTCCAGATTGATGCAGGAAATCCTGCGCGGCGAATGGAGTTTTAACGGTCACGTCGTTTCGGATTGCGCCGCGATCGAAGATATCTGGAAAGGTCATAAATTCGCGAAGACCGAAGCCGAAGCCTCGGCGCTCGCCGTCAAAAAAGGCACGGATCTGACCTGCGGAAAAGAATATAAATCTTTAGCTGAGGCGGTTAAAAACGGCTTTATCAGCGAGCCGGAAATCGATGTTGCGGTCAAGAATCTGATGAAGATCCGGTTTCGTCTCGGAATGTTCGACCCGCCCGAAATGGTCAAATATGCGCAAATTCCTTTCTCGGAAAACGATTCGCCCGCGCATCGTCAGTTATCGCTCAAAGCGGCGCGTGAATCGCTCGTGCTTTTGAAAAACGAGAACAAAACGCTGCCGCTCAAAAAAGATTTGAAGACGATTACTGTCATCGGACCGAACGCCGACGACGCGGATGTCTTGCTCGGAAATTACAACGGGCAGCCTTCGAAATCTTTTACGGCGCTCGAAGGCATCAAAAACAAAGTTTCGCCGACCACCAAGGTTTTGTATTCGCCGGGAATGTATCCGACCGGCGTTTTTTTCGAGCCGGTCGCGGCGGAATCTTTGTCAAACGGAAATCTGAAAGGTCTCAAAGCGGAATATTTTAACAACCGCGAACTCAAGGGCGAACCGGCGCTCGTCAGAACCGATCAACAGGTAAATTTCAACTGGGGGTCGGTCAGCCCTTCAAAAGAAGTGGCGGAAGATAATTTCTCGGTGCGCTGGACGGGCAAATTAACGCCGCCCGAAGCGGGCAAATATCAATTCGGCTGGCGGAGCAACGGCGGTGTCCGAATTTTTCTCGACGATAAATTGGTCATCGAAGAGCTGCAAAACCGGCGGACGCGAAATATTGTCAGGGAAATCGATCTCGACGCCGGAAAATCTTACGACATCCGCATCGAATATTTTGAAAACGCCAACCATTACGCGTCGTCAAAACTCGTCTGGACGCCGCCGACCGCGCAGACGAAACTCCGCGAAGACGCGTTAAATAAAGCGCGGCAGGCGGAGGCGGTCGTCATGGTGATGGGCATTTCGCCGATTGTCGAGGGCGAGGAAATGGATGTCAAGCTCGAAGGTTTTCGCGGCGGCGACCGCACCGATATTTCGCTGCCGAAACCGCAGCAAGATTTAATTAAAGCGGTTCACGCGCTCGGCAAACCGGTCGTGCTCGTTTTGATGGGCGGCAGCGCGCTCGCGGTCAATTGGGAAAGTGAAAATATTCCGGCGATTCTCGACGCCTGGTATCCCGGGCAGGAAGGCGGAAACGCGATCGCCGACGTGCTTTTCGGCGATTACAATCCGGGCGGGCGCTTGCCCGTTACGTTTTACAAATCGGTCGATCAACTGCCGCCGTTCGACGATTACAAAATGGAGGGGCGAACTTATCGCTATTTTAAGGGCGCGCCGCTTTACCCGTTCGGCTACGGTTTGAGTTTCACGAAATTCGGTTACAGTAATTTAGCGCTGAAAAAACAAATCAACGCGGGCGAGAATTTACAAATTACGGTCGATGTCGAAAACACCGGCGCGGTTGGCGGCGACGAGGTCGTGCAGCTTTACGTTACCGATGCGGCTTCGTCGGTTCGCGTGCCGGTTCGCTCGCTTGCCGGTGTTGAAAGAATTTATCTCAAAGCCGGAGAAAAACGAAAATTGTCCTTTACGCTTGCGCCGCGCCAAATGTCGGTTATGTTGGATAA
>CADEFG010000007.1:6085-20061 GCA_902826505.1 uncultured Acidobacteriota bacterium | reverse complement strand
AATCGAAACCGGCGATTTTGCGGTCAGCGTCGGCGGCAAACAGCCCGGCTTGACGGGCACGGCGGATGCGTCAACGACCGGCGTCGTGTCGGGAAGATTCACGGTTTCGGGGAAAATTTTCGAAGTCGCGGAAAAGTAAGAAGTCGTGGAAAAGTAATATGAAGGTTTTGTTTATCGGCGGAACGGGCGTCATCAGCTCGGCTTGTGCGCGGCTTGCCGCCGAGCGGGGAATCGATCTGTATCTCTTAAATCGCGGCGCATCGAAGCGCGATGTGCCGGAATCTGCAAAAATTTTGAATGCCGATATTCGTGATAAAGCCGCGGTGCAAAAAGCGCTCGGCGACCAAAAATTTGAGACGGTCGTCGATTGGACGGCGTTTGCGCCCGCACATATCGAAACGGATATCGAGCTTTTCAGAGGTCGGACAAATCAATATATTTTTATCAGTTCGGCTTCCGCCTATCAAACTCCGCCGCTAAATCTGCCGGTGACCGAATCGACGCCGCTCGCCAATCCTTTCTGGCAATACTCGCGCGACAAGATCGCCTGTGAAGAACGTTTAATGAAGGCTTACCGCGAAGAACAATTTCCGGTGACGATCGTCCGCCCGTCGCACACTTACGATCAAACGATGCTGCCGTTAAAAGGGCGTTACACCGCGATTGACCGGATGCGAAAAGGCAAAAAAGTTATCGTTCACGGCGACGGCACATCGCTCTGGACTTTGACGCACCACCGCGATTTTGCCAAAGGTTTTGTCGGGCTGTTAGGCAACAGCCGCACGATCGGCGAGGCTTTTCAAATCACCTCGGACGAATGGCTGACCTGGAACCAGATCTTTGAACTCGCGGCGCGGGCGGCGGGGACAACTGCCCGGATCGCGCATATTCCGTCGGATGTGATCGCGAAATATGATGCGGAATGGGGCGCTGAATTGTTCGGCGACAAAGCGCACAGCATGATTTTCGACAACACGAAGATCAAACGGATCGTGCCGGATTTTGCGGCGACAATTCCGTTCTCGCGCGGCATTCAAGAAATCATCGGTTGGTTCGATGCCGACCCGGCGCGGCAGATCGTCGACGAACAATTAGATCAATTGATGGATAAAATCATCACCGATTGGGAATCCGTATTTTAAGCCAATATTTATCAATCAATAACTCATTTTCAGGAGGCTAACTGAAAATCATAACTTTTATTCCGTTGTTTTCGACGAATGTTTGACCAGCAAAATCAAAACCGCCCCGAGCAAAGCGGAACAGGAAAGATAAATTACTCCGACGTAAAAAGAATTGGTTTTGTTGGTCAAATACCCGACGATAAATGGTCCGGCAAAACCGCCGAGATTGCCGACCGAGTTGATCATGCCGATCGAAGCGGCGGCGGCGGATTCCGTCAGAAACGCCGCCGGCAAAGCCCAAAATCCCGGCAGATAGCTGTAAAGACCGGCACCCGCCACGCAAAAAAACGCGACCGCCAGAAATACATTATCAAGTACGGCGGCACTCAAAAACAGTCCGAAGCAAACCGCCAACAGTGAAAAGGCAGTATGCCAACGGCGTTCGTTGCGGCGGTCGGACGACCAACCGACCGCAAGCATCGCGACGAGTCCGGCACAATATGGCAAGGCGGCAATTAACGAAACCTGAAAATCCGTGTAGCCCGACAAACCTTTCAGGATCGTCGGCAGCCAAAAGGTAAAACCGTAGACGCACGTCACGGCACAAAAATACGCGCCCGCTAAAAGCAAAACATTACGGTGACGAAAGGCTTCCCAGATGCTGTAACTCCGGACGGCTTTTTTGGCTGCTTTTTCGCGTTCGAGTTCGTTGGTGATCCAATCGCGCTCCGCTTCGGTCAGCCATGTCGCGTCTTTCGGTCGGTCGGTCAGATAATAGAGCGTGACAATGCCTAAAATGACCGCCGGAATTCCTTCGAGAATAAAAACCCAGCGCCAGCCCTCGATTCCGAACCAATTGATGCCGAGGATCAAACCTGAAATCGGCGAGCCGAAAATATTCGCAAACGGCAGCGCCGTCATAAACATCGCGACCGCCTTGGCTCGGTCTTGATAGCGAAACCAGTGGCTCAGATAAACGATGATCCCCGGAAAAAATCCGGCTTCGGCTAATCCGAGCAGAAATCGGGCGATGTAAAAATGAGTCGTATTTTGAATAAAACCCATCAAAACCGCCATAATTCCCCAAGTGAAAATAATTCGCGCCAACCATTTGCGCGCGCTCCAATTTTCGACGATCAGCGTGCCGGGAATCTCCAGAAGAAAATAGCCGAAGAAAAAAATGCCCGCGCCAAAGCCGAAAATTTCGGCGTTGAACCCCAAATCTTTGGACATTTGCAGATTCGCGTAGCCAACATTCACGCGGTCGATATAAGCAATGATAAAAAGCCCGATCAGAAACGGCATCAATCTTTGCGTAATGCGTTTTCTCGCTTGTTTTCCGATTGTCTCGGACAGCGCAGTGGTTTGTTCTGAATTATTCATTTTATTAGCCAAATACCTTAAAAGTGTCCCAATCGTGTGTTATCACAATAAAAAACTCTTTGAGCCGGAGCGCGGACGGCTCGTCCGCCAGCGTTTGAAAAACGCTCAAAAACGCCGTGATTTCATTTGAGATATAAGAAAATGAAAGCATTTTACGCCGTTTTCAAACGACGTAGGCGGACGAGCCGTCCGCGCTCCGACTCAGAAATCTCTATTTTATTTAATCAGCCAAGTTCTTTAACAACTTTTGATCCCGAATGACTATCAGTGCTTTAATAGTTTACTTTGACGCGTTTGCCGGTTCGGGCGGCTTCATAGATCGCCATCAAAATTTGGATGTCGCGGCGACCGAGTTCGCCCGGAACAGTCGTTTTCCGACCCGTTTTGACGCAGTCGGCGAAATCGTCCATCTGCGCGGCTTGCTGGCTGACCGGCGAATAATTGAGCGCGCCGCGGCTTGTTTCGCAGGTGATTCCGCGATACGAAAACGCCTGTCCTTTGAAATCCATCCAACCTTTTTTCCCGTCGAGCCGAAAATTGTTGCCGTTGTTGTTAAAGCTTGTAAAGGCTTCGAGCTTTTCGCCTTTCGGAAATTCCATCGTCCAGCTGATCGATTCTTCGACCTCATCAAAAATTTCCGGTTTTAATTTGGGTTCTTCCTTTGCCGTCACATAAACCGGATTGCCGTTCGCCGCCATGCAGGCGCCGTGAACTATGTAAATTCCCAAATCCATGAGCGGACCGCCGCCGCCGAGCTTTTTGTCGGTGCGATGTTCTTTTTGCCCCATTCGATAGGCAAATCTTCCGTTCATTTTCATAAAGCGCCCGAATTCCTGTTCGCGGGCAATCCGCGCCATTTCCTGATGAAAAGGATCGTAATGAAGACGATAACCGATGCCCAATTGGACTTTCGCTTCTTTGCACGCGGCGATCATCCGGTCGCAATCGGCAACCGATGTCGCCATCGGTTTTTCGGAAATGACATGTTTTCCGGCTTTCGCGGCGCGAATCGCAAATTCGGGATGCAAACCCGGCGGCGTGACGACATAGACAATATCAATTTCGGGATTGTCGATGATCTTATCCATCGTTTCGTAATTGTAGATATTCTTTTTGTCAAGATTATAATCTGCCGCCCATTTTTCGGCTTTTGCCGGAGTTCCGGTGATCACGCCTTTTAACTCGCAAAGTTTGGTTTGACGCAGTGCCGGAGCTAATTCGCCGCCCGCGTATCTGCCCAGTCCGAGCAGGGCGACACCGAGTTTGCGCCCGTTGTTTTTTTCAAGCTTTTGCTGGGCGCCGAGGTCAGACCTGAGCGCCAGCAGTGCCGCACCGCCCAAAATCCCGCGCAGAAAATCGCGGCGCGAGAAATTAAAATTCGGCTGAATTATTGAATATTTACTTTCCGGATCGTTTTGCTCGTTTTGTTTCTTTTTCAAAGTATTTTCTCCTTTCAATAAATTAAAGATTCGGCGCTGCCGGTTTGATCGGTTGATCCCAGGCAAGCGCGCCCGCAACTTTCAGCTTGCGCTTAAAAACACGGTCGCCGCTCATCACAAAAAGCGTCTCGAAGCGTTCGCCGCCAAAGGTGAAATTGGCAACTCTGCCGTTCGGCGTCGGAATCACGCATTGCACTTTGCCGGCTTGATCGCTGATCTGAATGCCCATCGCCGTTGCCGTGTAAAGTCGCCCGTCGCGGTCAACGCGCACACCGTCCGCGCCGCTCCAATCCAGAGCATCGGGCGAATGAAGCCAGTAAAACCGCTGTTTGTTTTGCAATGAGCCGTCCGCCGCGATTTGAAAGCTATAAACCCAATGCGAGTGCGAATCAGCCGCATAAAGCAATGTTTGGTCGGGCGAAAGCGTGATCCCGTTCGAGAATTTAAGCCCCGTATCAACGACCGTTTTTTCGCCGTTCGGTTTGATCAGCCAGATTTTGCTCGGTTCGTTTGGCGACGGATTCGTCACATAAACATTGCCGTTATTGGCGACCACAAGATCGTTGCCGACAAATCCTTCGGCAATGATTTGCGCTTTGCCCTGCGCGTCATAGGCGAGGATCTTTTGTTCGCTTGTCGCGACCGCGTAGAGCTTGCCGTTTGGCGCGAAAGCCTGCCCGTCGCCGCGTTTTGAATCTGCCAAAAAAAGGCTGACCTTGCCGTCGAGACCGATCTTGTAGGTTTTACCGGCGGGCACATCGTTGAAAAAGACCTCGCCTTTCGAATTTGTCGCGGGACCTTCGGTAAATTTATAGCCGTCCGCGACGAGCTGCCAATCTTCGCCGGGAATCAGGATTTTGCCGAGCGTTTCATTTTTCGATGGTCCGGCTTTGACCGGCTGCGGATAATCCTTCCAGAGCCAGCGCATCGCATCGGGGAAAATGGCGGTCGCGTGTTTATTGTTATGCCCGTCGTCGCCCCACACGTGATTTACTTCGTAACCCGCAAAAACAAGCGCGCGTTCCATCATTTGATTTGCCATCCACCAATCGCCCGCGTAAATATTCAGGTCATTCGCGCCGTCCTGCAAAAAAATGCGAAGCGGTTTCGGTTCGAATTTGCGGATCAGGGTCGGATAAACCTCGCCGCCGCGTAAACCGACGTAGGTTCCGATCGCGCTGAACACACGACTAAACTCGCGGGGACGTTCCCAGGCGGCGGTCAAGGCGGCGATCGCGCCGCTCGAAGAACCACCGATCGCGCGGTCGTTGCCGCTTTTCGAAAGCCGGATTTGCCGCCCGTCCGAGGTTTTTTGTTTTTCGACTTCGGGAAGCATTTCTTCGAGCAGAAAACGGGCGTAATTGTCGCCGAGCCCGTCGTATTCAAAACTGCGGTTAAAGCGGTCGAGCGCCGTGTTCTCATTGGCGGCTCTGACGCGTCCGTGCATCACAAAAACGCCGATCGTGACGGGCATTTCCTTTTTGTGGATGAGATTATCGAAAACCGTCGGCGCTTCAAACTTGATGCCGTCCTGGCTGATATAAACGCAGGCGGGTTTGTCGGGCGAATATTGGGCGGGAACGTAAATCCAGTAATCGCGAACCGTGCCGGGAAAGATCTTCGATTGATCGAACTGAAGTTTGATCAACTCGCCTTTCGGAACGCCTGCTTGCGGTTTGGAATCAGCCGTCAATTCAAAATTATCCTTCGGCTGCGAAAATGCCGAAAGGCAAAATCCAAGTAAAAGCGCAATCAAAAATAGACTGTGTTTGTCATTCATTAAACTGAACTCTCCAAAACTTGCTTTTTATTTTTCCTGAATTACGTCAATGTATCACTCTTTTGGGATTTGTGGCTTAAAAAACTGAAAACGCTTGCCAGTAAAAAAATCAGGAGCGATTCTTGAAATGCCATAATGTTCATCAGTTTTGACCGTTTTGGAATAAAATAATAACATATCTTGAGAGTTTTGTTGTAGCCCACAACAAAATAGTTTGTGGTTTCTTAAAGTATTTTTAATCCAAAGTTTACCGTGAAATGAAAGACACCCGGGCGACCTGACTTTTTTTGATTGAACCGACATGAAAAACGATAAAAAATTACGAAGCGAAGAATGGTTCGGCGGAAGCGATAAGATGGGTTTCGTCCATCGTTCGTGGCTCCGGAATCAAGGTTACCCGGACGATTATTTTCGCGGTCGTCCGGTGATCGGCGTTTGCAACACATGGTCGGAATTGACGCCATGTAACGGGCATTTGCGCGATTTTGCCGAAATCGTCAAACGCGGCATTGCGGAAGCGGGCGGTTTTCCGCTTGAATTTCCCGTTATGTCTTTGGGCGAAACGATCATGCGTCCGACGACGATGCTCTTTCGCAATTTGGTCAGTATGGACACGGAAGAATCGATTCGGGCGAATCCGCTCGACGGCGTGGTGCTTTTGACCGGTTGCGATAAAACCACGCCTTCGACCTTGATGGGCGCCTGCAGCGTCGATCTGCCGACCATTATTGTTCCGGGCGGACCGATGCTCAACGGGCGTTATAAAGACGGCGCGATCGGCTCGGGTTCATTCAACTGGATGATCAAGGAAAAGCAAAAATCGGGCGGATTTACCGATGAAGATCTGCTTGAAGCGGAAATTTGCGCCGCCCGCAGCAGCGGTCACTGCAACACGATGGGAACGGCTTCGACGATGGCGACGATGGTCGAAGCGCTCGGGCTGACGCTGCCCGGAATTTCGGCGATTCCGGCGGTTGATGCGCGGAAAAAGGTTTTGGCGCAAGTCTCCGGCAGACGCATCGTCGAGATGGTCAGAGAAGACCTGAAACTCTCAAAAATCCTCACACGGGCGGCGTTTGAAAACGCGATCGTCGTCAATGCGGCGGTCGGCGGTTCGACAAATCTGATCGTTCACCTGCTCGCGATTGCCGGGCGCATCGGCGTTGAATTAAAGCTCGAAGATTTCGACCGGCTCGGAAGTCGTATTCCGCTGCTCGTCAATCTGATGCCGTCGGGAAAATATCTGATGGAAGATTATTTTTACGCGGGCGGTTTGGCGGTCGTTTTGAAAGAACTCGCCGAACTGCTTCACGGCGACGCGCTGACCGTCAACGGAAAATCGATCCGCGAAAATAGCGCGACTGCCGAATGTTATAACCACGACGTTATTTTCCCGCTTGCGAAACCACTCAAAACCGAAGCGGGAATCGCCGTTTTGAAAGGCAATCTGGCGGAAAACGGCGCGGTCATCAAACCTTCCGCCGCGACGCCCCGGCTGATGAAGCATCGCGGGCGCGCCGTCGTTTTCGAAAGTATGGAAGATTATCACGAACGAATCGATAACGCCGATCTCGATATCGATGAAACCTGCGTCATTGTCTTGAAAGGCGTCGGTCCGAAAGGTTATCCCGGAATGCCCGAAGTCGGGAATGTCGATTTGCCCGAAAAGCTGATTCTCAAAGGCGTCAAAGATATGGTGCGGATTTCCGACGGGCGCATGAGCGGCACGGCTTACGGGACGGTCGTGCTGCATATTTCGCCGGAATCGGCGGTCGGCGGCACGCTCTCGTTGGTGCAAAACGGCGATCTGATCGAACTCGATGTCGAAAACCGGAGACTTCATCTGGACGTTTCGCCCGAAGAATTAGCAAAGCGCAAAGCGAACTGGAAAGCGCCCGAACCGCTCGCGGCGCGCGGTTATGTGCGGCTTTATCTCGATCACGTCGAGCAGGCGGAAAAAGGCGCCGATCTCGATATTCTGGTCGGAAATTCAGGCTCCGAAGTCGCGCGTGATTTACATTAATACTTTGTTTTTTAAGTTTCTTGATATTTATTTTTAGCCCTTTGCGCCTTTGCGGGAGATAAACTTGTCATAAATGAATAATTTATTTTCCCGCAAAGTGGCAAAGGCGCAAAGTTTAGAACATTCAGAGATTTTAGTATTGCGGATTAAATGCGATGAAGATTTACAAATTAACAAGCGGAATTTTAGTCGAATTTGAGAACCGATTTTATCTTTTGGAAAATTATGATTGGGACGAATTCATCAACGATGACGGACTGTTTTTGAAAACCAAAGGTCTGGTCGGTTCAAAAAGAGCTATTGAAAATGGCTTTGATTTGATCAAAAACGAACTCCGCGCTCCGCTTCAAAGTCAGGAGATCTGGGCAAGCGGCGTGACCTATTTCAACAGCAAGCTTGCCCGCCAGGAAGAATCGAAAGATGCCGGCGGCGGTGATTTCTATGCCAAAGTTTATACTGCCGAACGCCCCGAACTCTTTTTCAAATCAACTGCCGCCCGCGCCGTCGGTTCGGGGCAAAAGGTTCGCATCCGCCGCGATTCCGTGTGGAATGTTCCCGAACCTGAATTGACTTTATTGATTACTTCGAGCGGCAAAATTGTCGGTTATACGATCGGCAACGATCTGAGTTCGCGGAGTATTGAAGGCGAAAATCCGCTCTATTTGCCGCAGGCGAAAACCTATGACGGAAGTGCCGCGATCGGACCTTGTATTTATACGTGCGAAACGCCGCTCGCAAGGGAAACCGAAATTAAAATGAACATCGGTCGAAATGGCGCGCGGGTTTTCGCGGGAAAAACGACGATCGGGCAGATCAAAAGAGATTTGAACGAGCTTGTTTCATGGCTCTTTCGCGAAACCAGTTTTCCCGACGGCTGTTTTTTGATGACCGGCACGGGAATCGTTCCGCCGAGGGAATTTACGCTAAACCAAGGCGACGAAATTCGCATCACGATCGAACCCGTCGGAACGCTTGTCAATTTTGTTGAATAATATGGAACTCGACGGATTAAATTTTATCGGAAAAACACGAAGCGGCGCTCGGCAAGAAACTTTTCGGGCGATCGATCCGGCGACAGGCGCCGAAATGTCGCCGGATTATTTTGAAGCGACGATTGCGGAAATAGATGCGGCGGTTGAAAAAGCCGACCGTGCGTTTCAGGAATATCGAAACAAAAGCGGCATCGAAAAGGCGATTTTGCTTGAAACGATCGCCGAAGAAATCACGGCGCTCGGCGACGAATTAATAGACCGCTGCTGTCGCGAGACAGGTTTGCCCGAAGCGAGAATCAGCGGCGAGCGCGGTCGAACGGTCAGCCAGCTAAACCTCTTTGCCCAGCTGCTTCGTGAAGGCTCATGGGTCGATACGCGGATCGACACGGCAATTCCCGAACGCGCACCCGTTCCGAAACCCGATCTTCGAAGTCTGCAAAAACCGCTCGGCGCGGTCGGAATTTTTGGCGCGAGTAATTTTCCGCTCGCTTTTTCGGTCGCCGGCGGCGATACTGTTTCGGCGCTCGCGGCGGGCTGTACAGTGGTCGTCAAAGCGCATCCGGCGCATCCCGGAACTTGTGAAATGATCGCCGCGGCGATCACAAAAGCGCTCGCAAAAACAAATATGCCGGACGGCGTTTTTTCGATGGTGCAGGGCTTATCGGTCGAGGTCGGAATGGCGCTCGTCAAACATCCATTAATCAAAGCGATCGGTTTTACCGGTTCGTTCAAGGGCGGCAAAGCGCTTTTCGATGCGGCGGTGCGGCGCGCTGTTCCGATTCCGGTTTATGCGGAAATGGGAAGCACGAATCCGGTTTTTATTTTGCCCGGCGCGCTGTTTGAAAACGGCGAGAATATCGCGCAGGGCTTAGCCGGTTCGGTGACCCTTGGCGTCGGTCAATTTTGCACCAATCCGGGTTTGGTTTTGATTCAAGAATCTGAAAAATCAGCGAGTTTTCTGCAAAAGTTTGCAAACCGTATCAGTCAAATAAATGCAGGTGTGATGCTGACTTCCGCCATTGATCGGGCTTACCGAAGCAGTCTTGCCAAACTCGCCGAACTGGAAGAAATCGAAACGCTTGCCGGCGGGGCGCATGAAAATATTGCAAACGGCGCCGCGGCTTGCGTTTTGAAAACAAACGCGGCTTATTTTCTTTCGAACAAAGTTCTGGAAGAAGAAATTTTCGGACCATCGACGCTCGTCGTCAGCGCCGACGGCAAAGCGGATTTGCTAAAAATCGCCCGGAATCTGGGCGGTCACCTGACGGCGACAATTTTCGGCACCGAAAAAGATTTGAAAGATCACGAAGAATTGCTTTCGATTCTCGAACAAAAGGTCGGCAGACTGATTGTCAACGGTTTTCCGACCGGCGTCGAGGTTTGCGATTCGATGGTCCATGGCGGAATGTTTCCGGCGACGACCGACAGCCGCACGACTTCGGTCGGAACCGCCGCGATCACGAGATTCACGCGTCCGGTTTGTTATCAGAACTTCCCCGATTTTTTACTGCCCGACGAATTGAAAAACGATAATCCGCTGGGAATTTGGCGAAAGATCGACGGCGCGTTCAAAAATGACCGAAAAGCGTCATGATCGTCATTTTTTACCTGATAATTCCTTTGGTGTTGAGTTTGATGCGATAGATCGCCGTGTTTGACGTGATGTAAAGCGCCGAACCGTCGTCGCCCCAGCTGCAGTTGGCGGTCGGCACGCCAAACTCGAAAGTTCCCAAAAGCTTGCCGTCCTGCGGGTCGATGACATAAATTCCGCCCGGCGCGCCCGCGTAAATATAGCCGTTTTTATCGACTTTCATTCCGTCCGGACTGCCGCGTTTGACCTTTGCCATTTCGCGGGCGTCAAAAATGATCTTCTTTTCGCCGAGCGTGCCGTCTTTTCTAACGGCAAATCCATAAATATAAGCGTTTTCCGAATGAGAATTGCTGACGTACAAAGTTTTTTCGTCGGGTGAAAACGCGATGCCGTTCGGATAGATCAAATCTTTGGTCAGCAAAGTTAGTTTGCCGTTTTTTGACAAACGGTAAACGCCCTGAAAGTCGAGCTGTTTTTGCGGATCGTTCAAAATTTTCGGCAGACCGAACGGCGGGTCGGTAAAATACAGGTCGCCGTTTGATTTGAAGGTCAGATCGTTCGGGCTGTTCAGACGTTTTCCTTCGAAACGGTCAGCCAAAGTCGTTTTCGTCCCGTCTTTTTCGAGCCGTGAAACTCTCCGGTCGCCGTGTTCACAGGAAATCAGCCGTCCTTTGCGGTCAAACGCCAAACCGTTTGAGCCCGGTTCGCGTCCGGTAAAAATTTCCGTTCCGGTATAGCCGCTCGGTTTTAGAAAAAGACTTACGCTGCCGCGCTCGATCTTAAAAATGGAATTATTCGGGATGTCCGAAAAAAGGAAATAGCCTTTCTTAAAATCCCAGACCGGACCTTCGACCCAGCTGTAGCCTTCGCTGAGTTTTTCGATTTTTGCGCCCTTCGGCAGTAATTTATCAAACCGCTTGTCGTTGCTGACAATTTGTTGGCTGTAAACTTCGCCGGCAAAAACGGCAATCAAAAGCACTGAAAATAAAATAAGGCGTAAATTTTTCATAAAATTTGACGGTCAAAATATCGTCGCTTTTATTTTTTAATCGTGCTCGGATCGCCGGTCGGCGGCGGCGCATGGTCTTCTTTAGCGGGCGGTCCGAGCAGTTTTGTCAAAATCGGTTTGAGCGCGTCCGCCCAGATTTGGTAACCTTTCAGATCGAGATGCAACCCGTCCGGCACCGCCATTCCCGCAAACAATTTTCCTTTTTTATCAGCCATCTTTTTATTGATGTTTAAGAACCTGATTTTTTTCCCGTCGGCAAATTTCGCGATGTTTTTATTGATCTTGTTGATGGTCGGCATGACTGCCGGATTATCGTTGCGCGGCAGAATTCCCATCAGAACGATCGTCGCGTCGGGCGCTTTTTGACGGCAAACATCCAAAATAGCTTTAATGCCTTTGGTAATGTCCGCGATTCGCGGGTCCGGATCGCTCGGCGGAGATTTGTTGCCGACATTATTGGTTCCGGCAAGCAAAACAATGATCTTCGGATTAACGTTATCAAGCTCGCCGTTATCGAGCCGCCAGAGAATATTCTGCGTGGTGTCGCCGCCCCAGCCGAAATTGGCGGCATTCCAGCCAAAAAAATTCTGCCGCCAGTTTTCGAGAAATGTTTTGTATTGAGCGTCGCTCGTGCCCCAGCGCCGGGTGATCGAATCGCCCAGAAAATAGACATCAATGCCGCCTTTGCGGGCTTTTTCAAGAAGCTGCGCATGGGCGAGCTGCGAATTCTGATCGGCGCGCGGAACCGGACGGTCGGCGGGCGGTGCGAGATTTTCCGGCTGACCGCTCGCTGAAACGGCGGAAACCAGCAGGAAAAATACGATGCAGACAAGTTTCACGGATTCCATTTATAAACTCTCAAAACTTCGACACTACGCCAAAGTTATCTGCAATTGCGTGACCGAAGCCGGAGCAAAACGAAAGACAAGCGTTTCCGTATTGATTTTGACAGTTTCATCACGCGGTTCGACCGTCTTCGGATTTTCGAAAGAATTATAAGCGTGAACATCTTTTTCCGCTAAAACCCGGGCTTTTGCCGAAACAATGCGTGCGCCGCGAATCGCGATCTCAGTTTCGCGGACATCGGTCTGGTGCGGGTTCGTGACGGTCATCGTCAACTGTTTTCCGTTGATCGAAGAAGAACCTTGCAAGCCCCAAAAATCGGCGGGTTTGCCGTTTCGGTCATAACTGACGGTCGGCGCGCTGAAAACCGTCCGAACCGATTGCGCCGCGCTATGCGCCATAAACATTTCAAAAACGTGAAAGGTCGGCGTCAGTATGAATTTGTCGCCGTCCGCTAAAAACAGCGAGTGCAGGCAATTAACGAGCTGGGCGACATTGCCCATCACGACCTTGTCGGCGTTGCGGTTGAAAATATCGAGCGTCAAGGACGCGACCAGCGCGTCGCGCATCGTGTTTTGTTGCCCGAGCAGATGCGTCGGTTTGAGTTCCGTGCCCGGACGATGCCACGATCCCCATTCGTCAACCGCGATCTTGGTGCGGTGCTGGCGGTCGTATTCGCCCATGATCGTCCAATGCTGCTGAAGAAAAGCGTCCAATCTGTCGGCTTCGCGGAGCAGCTCGAAATATTGCTCGGTGTTGAATTTGAGCGCATCGCCTTTGCCGTCGTTCCAATCGGTTGTTCGCCCCGCAGAAACATTCCACGCATAATGATGAATGCCCCAGGCGTAAACGCGCCGCCCGAAAAGTCCTTCGCCCTTTTCGCGCATCCGCGAGAAAAATCCGCGCGTCCAATTCAGGTCGTCGCTGCTCGCGCCCGCGCCGATAAATTTTAAAGGAACGTCATACGGCGGATAAGCGGCGGTGAAACGGCGAAATTCCTGGGCGTATTCGTCGGGCAAAAGCTCGCCGCCGCAGCCCCACGATTCGTTGCCGATTCCCCAAAATTCGACGTTAAAAGGATCGCGGCTGCCCATCGATCCCGTTGCGCGTTGTTCGGCAAGCGTCGTCGTTCCCGCCGGTGAATTACAATATTCGATCCATTCGTAAAAATCTTGCGCCGGCAGTCCGCGCAGATTTGCAGCTAAGTAAGGTTTTCCGCCGACAAGCTGGCAAAAACGCATAAATTCGTTCGTGCCGAAATGATTCGGTTCGATCCGCGAGGTCGAATTTAACGCGACGTCTTTGCCCGCCACGCCGTACCAAAAATTTGTCCGCTTCGGGCGGCGAGAGCGTTCGCCGATGCCGTCGCGCCAATCGTAACTGTCGGCGAAACAACCGCCCGGATAACGAAAAAGCGGCGCTTTGATACGTTTTAAGGCATCGACCAATTCCTTGCGGATTCCGCCGATATTCGGAATTCGCGAATTCTCGCCAACCCAGATGCCGTCGTAAACCACGGCGCCGAGATGTTCGACAAAATGCCCGTAAATATTCGGATTGATCGTGCCGATCGGTTCATTTACAAGAACTTCGATCCGCGAATCCGCCGCTTTTGACGAACGCGGAAAGCCGAGTGTTAAAGCGCTCGTTGCAACAAGAGCGCCGCCCAAAAACTGTCTTCGGTCAATTTTTTGCATTATAAGTCGGTAACGCCGGCGTGAGCCGGTGCGTGGTTTTTCATCAAGGACAAACGCATTTGCTCACGCAAACGCTACTGACCGGTTTATCCCAA
>CADEFG010000007.1:0-6075 GCA_902826505.1 uncultured Acidobacteriota bacterium | reverse complement strand
TATCCCAACTTTAATCACAACGCGTTTAATCAACGCCGAGAAGAACTTCCATCGTCAATTGGTCGAGCCGTTCGTATTTCAAACCTTTCGACGCCATTTCCACGCGGTCGAATTCCGCCGCCAAAAGGTTTTGTGAACCTTCCGGGCTGAATTTGCCGACTTTATTATCTTTATTGGTTTCTTCGATTTCGGCGAGAATCGACCGGATTTCCTCGTGGTTGTTCCAGCGCTCGGCTTTGTCCTTAAAGATCAGATACGTCCGCATACAGCCGCGCGCAAATTCCTTGACGCCTTCGTAATCCTCGGTCCGGTAAGCGTGCGCGTCGAAATGCCGCATTCCGCTGTAACCGACATCTTCCAGGAATTTGACGAGCCAGAAAGATTGTTTCGGCGAGACCGAACCGAACCGCAAATCCTGATCGTAGCGTCCCGGGTATTGATCGTTGAGATCGATGTGAAAAAGTTTCCCGGCTTCCCACGCCTGCGCGACGGCGTGCATCATCGAAAGTCCGGGCATTTGTTCGTGCGCGACTTCCGGGTTGACGCCGACCATTTCCTTATGTTCCAAAGTTTCGATAAACGCGAGATACGCGCCGGTCGTCGGAAAATAAATGTCGGCGCGCGGTTCGTTCGGTTTCGCTTCGAGCGCAAACTGGTAGCCGTAATTTTGCGCCGCGTTATATTCGCAAAGATAATTCAAACATTCGCGAAAACGTTTGATCGCTTCGTCGGTGCGGCGGCAGGCATCGGTTTCGACGCCTTCGCGCCCGCCCCAGAGCACAAAGGTTTCGGCATCGAATTCCGCGCCGAGATCCATCGCCCGCATCGTTTTCTGAACCGCGTAAGCGCGCACTCTCGCATCATTGGCGGTAAACGCGCCGTCGCGAAAGACCGGCTCGTAAAAAAGATTGACGGTCGCCATCGGAACTTTGATGCCGTTATCGTCGCAGGCTTTTTTAAAATCCTTGACGATCGCCTCGCGCTCACTGGCGGTCGCGTCGATCGGCACGAGATCATTGTCGTGAAAATTGACGCCGTAAGCGCCGACTTCCGCGAGCAGCTCGACCAGCTCGACGGGCGATTTTTTTTCTCTGACCTGCGTGCCGAACGGGTCGGCGCCGCGATTGCCGACCGTCCAGAGTCCGAATGTAAATTTATCCTCGGGTTTTGGCGTATATCTGCCGTTGTTCATTGTTAAATCTCCGTATTAGTTTTATTTACACATCTTTTTTGCCCGGCAAAGGGACAAAATTTTCAAAGTAAAAATTAACTTTTCAGTTTTTGTATTGCTTAAAAGAAAAATTCAGACCATTTTTAATTGGTTGATTTAATAAACCAAATCTATACTTTTGGATTTTGAATGTCAAATTTTTCCCGTTATAATTTTCCCGCCGATCAAAAAAGTATAGTTGAATCTGATGAAAATAAAAACGGGCAATCAGGGCTTTCTTCGCCGGCAGAATCTTGCCGGAATCTTTCAGTATTTATATGAACACGCGCCCGTTTCGCGGATCGAGCTGGCGCGGTTGACCGGTCTTAACAAAGCGACCGTCACGAATCTGATCGGCGATCTGTTGGAAAATAAATTTGTCCGCGAGGTCGGCACGACGATCGACAAACGTGCCGGTCGGCGGGAAGTTCTGCTCGCCATCAACCCGCAGCGCGGATGTTTTTTGAGCGCCGAGCTCGGGGTCGGCTTTATTTCGATCATCTGCACGAATTTTGCTGCTGAAGTGATCTGGAAAAAGCGTCAACTTGTCGAAAATTTAGAGCCCGAATTTTTGCTCGCGGAAACGCTCAGGCTCCTCAAGAAGGCGCGCCGCATCGGTGAAAAAAAAAGCGGAATGCTGCAAGCGGTCGCGGTTGGCATTCCGGGCTTGATCGATCAGAAAAGCGGGACGGTACTTTTTGCGCCGAATTTGAAATGGCGCAATGTCGAAATCCGGGCAGTTCTCCAAAAACATTTCGAGACGCCGATCTTTATTGAAAACGAAGCGACTTTTGCCGCGCTCGGTGAAAAAAATTTCGGCGCGGCAAAGGGTTTTAACAATCTTCTTTACATCAGCGCGGGCGTCGGCATCGGCGGCGGTTTGATAATCAACGGACAGCTCTACAACGGCGCGTCCGGTTACGCCAGCGAATTCGGGCATATGACGTTGGATCCGGCAGGCAGCCGCTGCGCTTGCGGCAATCTCGGCTGTTGGGAAACACTGGCAAGCCAAGCCGCGCTTTTTCGTGAAATTCATGAAGCGATTTCCGCCGGGAAAAGCACTCTTCTCAAAGAAATTTTAAAGTGCGATGCACAAAAACTATCGGTGCAGATGATTGTTGAAGCGGCGCAGAAAAGCGATCCGGTCGCTTTGGAAGCCCTCCGGAAGATCGGAACTTTTCTCGGCGTCGGAATAGATTCTTTAATCAAGGTTTTCAATCCTGAAGCGGTCGTTTTCGGCGGGATTTTAAGTGTTGCCGGCGAATTTCTTTTGCCGGCGATCAAAGAGGAATTAAAAAAAAGATGGCTGCTCGAAAACGCCAGCGACCCGCGCCTTCTGTTAGCCGATTCCGGTTCGGAAGCGGCGGCGATGGGCGGAATTGCCAAGATTCTGCAAACGGTTCTGGCAAATCCGCCGATCTAAGAAACAGCGCGGCAAACGTGTGTTAATCGGTGCGAGTTCGGAAACGATCCGTAAATTCTGCGGGCTTGATTCAGACAGCGAAAATCTGCTTGGAACGGGAGCAATCAATTTCGGAAGCGCTAAATAGCGGTTCGTTCGCCGGAAATTACGGGACTTGAGTTAAATTTGTTAAAGTAAAAGAAAAAGAGGAAACAAGATTTTATAAAATTATGCAGGGAAAATTTGTGCGGGCGATTATTTCAATCTTTATTTTATCGGCAATTTTTACATCTTCCAATTTCGAAGGGCTTTCACAGAAGAAGGACGAGAAAAGTAAAAAGGTTTTGACGGGACAAGGCGCGTTCGGCGATTGGACGACCGATGCGCCCGGTGTGCGGCGGCGCATCACGCCCGCCGATCTGCCAAAGCCTTACGAATCAAAATCGGTCTTCAATGGTCCGCGACTCGCCAAACGTCCCGAAGGCGCGTTGCCGAAAGTGCCGGACGGCTTCAAGGTCGAAGAATTTTTAGGCGGACTCAATAATCCGCGCCTGCTCAAAGTTGCGCCGAACGGCGATATTTTTGTCGCTGAAAGCCGCGCCAATCAGGTGCGCGTGATTCGTCCCTCGAAAGATCACAGCAAACCCGAAATAAACGAGGTTTTCGCCGCCGATCTGAAACGCCCGTTCGGCATCGCGTTTTATCCGAACGGCGCGAATCCAACGCATATCTATATCGGCAATACCGATTCGGTCGTTCGTTTTCCGTATAAAAACGGCGATCTGAAACCGAACGGGAAAGCGGAATTGATTACGACGGTTTCCGGTTGGGGCGAACTGCGCGGCGGCGGACATTGGACCCGCGACATCGCTTTTTCGCTCGACAATAAGAAAATGTTCGTTTCGGTCGGTTCGCGCTCGAATGTCTGGGAAAATCCGAACGAAGACGAGAAAAATCGGGCGACCGTTCTCGAATATAATCCCGACGGCACTGGGTTTCGGGTTTTTGCTTCGGGCATCCGCAACGCGGTCGGCATCGCCGTCCATCCGCAGACGGGCGAGCTTTGGGCTTCGGTCAACGAGCGCGACGGGCTCGGCGACGATCTCGTTCCCGATTACATCACACGCGTTAAGGACGGTGGTTTTTACGGCTGGGCGTGGTATTATATCGGACCGAATCAAGACCCGCGCCATACGGGGAAATTTCCCGAACTGCGCGATAAAGTGATCACGCCGGATGTTTTACTGCAATCGCATTCGGCGTCGCTGCAGATGCTTTTTTACACGGGAAAGATGTTTCCGAACGAATATCAGAACGAAGCCTTCGCCGCGCTTCACGGCTCGTGGAACCGGGAACGGCGAACGGGTTACAAAGTTATCCGCGTGCCGCAAAAGCGAGGCGTGCCGACGGGCGAATACGAAGATTTTATGACCGGATTCGTGACGCCCGAAGGCGATGTGTGGGGCAGACCGGTCGGCGTCGCGGTCGCCCGTGACGGTTCGATGCTCGTCAGCGACGACGGCTCGAACACGATCTGGCGAATTTCTTACAAACGCAAATAAGCGTATGCAAACCGTCGCCGAAAAAAAACGATCTTTGATCACCGGAAAAGGCTCGCCGGAAGCCGATTTGTCGGCGGACGAACTTCGCTCGATCGTCGAAGAATCGCTCGCGGAAATCGCGCCGAAATCGCGGGTGCTGGCGATCGTGCCCGACAAGACGCGCGATGATAACACGGATCTATTGTTTCCGTTCGCCGCCCAAATTTTAGCCGCCAGAAAGGTTGAAAAATTTGACGCGCTCATCGCGCAAGGCACTCACGCGCCGATGAAGCGGGAAGAAAAACGCGCTAAACTCGGGATCGG
The DNA here is from genome assembly GCA_902826505.1 of uncultured Acidobacteriota bacterium. Taxonomy (GTDB): domain Bacteria; phylum Acidobacteriota; class Blastocatellia; order Pyrinomonadales; family Pyrinomonadaceae; genus JAFDVJ01. Next base: position 1,598 of record CADEFG010000007.1, on the reverse strand, counting down.
CGACGGTTTGCGCGTTCCGAATTTGGGCAGGGTTTTCGACCATCATTGGAGCGATCCGCACGAATTGACGACGATCGGCGAGCTCGGCGCGGAAAAGGTCAGCCAATTGACCGGCGGTTTATTTGAACAGGCGATTCCGCTTTCGATCAACAAACTTCTCGCGCCCGGCAATTACGAGCACGTTTTGATCTTCGGCGCGACGGTTCCGCACGAAGTCGCCGGATTTGCGGGCGGCGCGAAATATTTTTTCCCGGGCGTTTCGGGCGCGGAACTGACGAACGCGACGCACTGGCTCGGTGCGCTCGCGGGCATCGAAAAGATCATCGGGCGCGTTGAAACGCCGACCCGCCATTTGATCGAAGCCGCCGCCGATCTGATTTCTGCCAAAATCATTTGTTTCACGACGGTCGTCACGCGCGCCCGCGAAAATCGTCTGCAAACGCACGCGCTTTTCGCCGGCGATTTTCGCCAAAGCTTACGACGCGCGGCGGAAATTTCGCGCCAGGTTCACATCAAATACACGGGCAGAAAATACAAAAGGGTCGTCGCGCTTCTTGACGAGCATTACGACGAACTTTGGACGGGCGGCAAGGCAAGTTACAAGCTCGGCGGAATCATCGAGGACGGCGGGGAATTAATAATTTTCGCGCCTTTCCTGCGCTGTATTTCCGACACGCACGGCGCGGTGATCGAGAAGTTCGGTTACGCGCCGATTGAAAAAGTCAAAATGCGGGTCGCCGGATCGGGCGAACTCGAAGCCAATCTCTGCGTTGCCGCGCATCTCGCGCACGTTGCGTTTGCCGGACGAGCAGATGACCAAACGATGCCGCGTTATCAAATCACGCTCGCTTCGCAAATCGATGAAGAAACCTGCCGCCGCGTGAATCTCGGTTTTTTGGATCATCAAAATTTTCGGCGCGAAGATTACGAAAATCAAGCGGACACTTTAATTGTCGAACGCGCCGGACGCGACTTGTTTGTCGTTAACCCGCAATCGTGAACTCGATCCGTGATTCTTACTTAAATGCGGCTCAAAACCAGATTTTTTTCAGCCGAATTTGCAATTTAATTGGTCTGACCAATCTTTGCAATTCTAAAAGTCTAAAGCACTTGATATTTTCCAAATGTTTGAGAATGGCTAAAATCAATGATGAATCAGGATTTTTACAAACTTTATTTAACTTTTCAGAGAATTTATCAAAATTATCTTGACAATTTCTCAAATTCATATTAACTTTTGCTAGGTCATACAACAAAGTATCTACAATTTGTTTATTCTACAACTCGGATTACATATTAATAGAGTTTTTGCTTGGGAATATAATCATTGGATTTCTAAATTTGCCGGATGAAATTATCGCACTTTTAGGATGGTTCTTATTTTTTAACAGCTTTGAGATTCATTAAGTGAAGTTTGATGAAAGGAATATATGGGGCTTCGTCATTATTGGCTTTTTTAAAGGGAACAATTAAAAGGTGGAAGTTTGAAAAATATAAAATTAAATTGAGGTAGGAGGAAATTCTATGTATAAAGTTTTCTTGTCTCCACAAAATATTATTCGGCATGTATTTGTACGAAAATCTTTTGCTGCGAATAC
>CADEFG010000006.1 GCA_902826505.1 uncultured Acidobacteriota bacterium | reverse complement strand
GGCCGAGATGGTCGTTGACGAAACGGCAACACCGTCTTACTGGCTCGAAAACATCGCGCTTGTTTTAGCGCCGAACCCGGATCAAACTGTTCCGGTTGACGAAAGATTCGCGCAGATCGGCAAAGAAGTAACGGATTTTACTTTGACCAATCAGGACGGCAAAAGCATTTCGCCGAAAGATTTTCGCGGAAAAGCGTGGGCGATCACCTTTATTTACGCGCGCTGTCCGCTGCCCGATTACTGTATCAAGATGTCGACGAATTTTTCCGACGCCGCTTTGCAGCTTATGAATTCGGACGTTAAGGACAAATATCGGCTGCTCAGCGTTTCGTTCGATCCCGAAAACGACACGCCCGAAAAACTTCGCTCGTACGGGCAAGGTTATCTCGGCAAGGACGCGAAACCCGATTTCAGCGTCTGGCAATTAGCCGTCGGCAACGACAAAGAAGTAAAATCGATCGCCGATTTTTTCGGTTTGCGTTACGAAACCGACCAGAACGACAAAACGCAGATCAATCATTCGCTGCGCACCGCCGTCATTTCGCCCGCCGGCAAGGTCACGAAAATCTTCGCGGGCAACGAATGGACGGCAAGCGATCTGCTGAAAGAATTAAAAGCGGCTTCCGAAGAAAAATAAATGTTTTTGTTGAGAGTTTGCGCTTTAGCGTGTTTTCGCCGCGCTTCACCGGCGGTTGTGACGCGAATTGAGCGTGAACTCTGAACTTTCAACTTGTGAATAACGCTATTTTAGAACAAAATTTCTCCGCGCGCGGTTTGGAACAAAGCGATGCCGAACTCGTTTTGGCGTGCCGGCGCGGCGACGAAGCGGCGTGGAACAAACTCGTCGACCGCTACCAGCGTTTGATCATTACGATTCCGCGCCGCGCCGGTTTGAGCGAAGAACAGGCGGCAGACGTTTTTCAGGAAGTCTTTCTGACGCTTTTTGAAAAATTGGACGAGATCGAACAGCCCGAACGAATCCGTTCGTGGATCGTGACGACCGCAAAGTTTAAAACCTGGGGCGTTATTCGAAGCGGGAAAGGTTTTTATACGCCCGAAACCGAGGAAGAAATGGAACTCGAAATGGCGCGTTTGGCGGACGCGGCGCCGCTCGCGGACGAGCTGCTGATCGAGCTCGAACAACAGCATCAGATCCGCACCGCGCTCAAGGAAATGGAAGAACGCTGCCGGAAAATTCTTTCGATGATCTATTTACAGGATTCGGCGGCGAGTTATGCGGAAGTTGCGACAGCGATCGGCGTCGGCGAAACGAGCATCAGTCCGATGCGTTCGCGCTGTCTGCAAAAACTGGCGAAGATTTTGACGAAATAAGTTTTTTTTGTTTTTTTTTCGTCGGAATGTATTTTTTGATAAAAAAGCGACACTGTCTTCATTGAGAGGCAGCGAAGCAATGAATTTATTTGGCACCATGAACAATAATAACGAAGATCTACTAAACAAAATCGTCAATCTGATGCACACCGACAATTCGGCTGATGCGCCGGCAGATTCGATTCAGTGGACGAAAAATCTTTTCCGCACACGCGCCGCCGAACCCGCAAAATCGCTTGTCCAAAAAGTTCTCGCGGTTTTGCAAATGGATCTGTCGCCGAATAAAGCCGCTTTCGGCGAACGCTCGGGCGCGGCTTCCGAAGTTCGGCAAATGCTTTTCAGCGCGAAGGATCAAAGCATCGATCTGAGAATCACGAAAGCAACTTCCGGTTCGGCGATTGCCGGACAGATCTTAGGCGCGGAATTTTCCGGAGCGGAAATCAAACTGACGGGCGCGAAAAAATCCCTGACGACCCGAACCAACGAATTGAGCGAGTTTAAGTTTGAAAATATTTCAAAAGGTAAATACACTTTATCGCTAAATCTCGCCAATCAGGAAATAATCATCGAAAACATCGAAATCAATTAATGTTTCTTCTTCGGGGGTAGGAGAAACATCGAAAAGCGAAAGGAAACTTAAGTTTCCTTTCGCTTTTTTTTGTTTTTGACGGCTTGAAATATTTTGCTCATAGAACAGATAAATGAATTTGGGTTAAAATGATTTATGCCGTCACAAGGATTTGCCGAGAAACTCATTTCAGCCAGAACAAGCCGCGAAAGAGAAAATATCTTATCGAAAACCGTTCGAAAGAACGATCTTGAGCTGGCTCATAATTTGAAAAATATCTGCTACGAAGTTTGGACATCAGAACCGGCAAAAGCGCAAAAAACCGCCGCTGTTTTGCAGAATCTGGTCGAAATAAATCCGCATAAGGAAATCGCGGCGCTCGCGTTTTGGGTGTCGGGAATTGCCGAGCTGACAAAAGGAAACCTCGAAAAAACGATCGAAAACCTTGACCGCTCCGCCGCAATTTTCCGAAAGATCAAAAAAGAACACGAAGCGGCGCACACGCAGGTCGCCAAACTGATTGTTCTCGGATTGCTCGGAAAATATCCCGAAGCGATCAAAACCGGTAAAAAAACTCTGAAAATATTCGAAAAATACGGCGATCAGCTCGCCGCCGGAAAGGTTGAAAAAAATCTCGGCAATATCGTGGCGCGGCAGAACGATTTATCGGAATCGATTGAATATTATCTTTCGGCTAGAAAACGGTTTCTGGAAATAAAAGATGTCAAAGAACTGGCGATGTGCGAAACGAATCTCGCCAATATGTACACCGAGCTCAACAGTTTTCATAAGGCTGAAGAATTTTACGGGCAGGCGTTGGCACGCGCCCGGGCGGGAAAGATGTTTTTCATCGAAGCGGAGATCGAGGCGAGTATGGGAAATCTGGCGATGTTTCGCGGAAAATACGACCAGGCGCTGCGTTTTTTGGAGCTTTCGCGCCAAAAATTCGAGGCTTTGGGAATTACGCACCGTTCGGTCATCGCGAATCTTGAGATTGCCGAAATTTATCAAACGCTGAATTTAACCGACGAGGCGTTCGAGATTTACAAGATCGTCGCCGAAAAACTCCGCAAATTGAAACTTCAGGGCGAAGAAGCCAAGACACGCGCCAATTTCGGGCGCGTCGCGCTGTCGAAAAAAGATTTTGGGAAATCTCAAAAAGAGCTGCAGAAATCCGCTCGGCTCTACGTTTTGGAGAAAAACCCGCGCGGTCTCGCGGAAGTAAAATTAACCGAAGCCCATCTCGAACTCTCGCGCGGTAATTTTTCGGATGCCCTGATCAAAATCCGCGAAGCCGAAAAACTGCTTGCCAAAGGCGAAAATCTGCGCCAGAAACTTTTTGCCGGCTGGCTTCACGGCGAGATCCTGCAAAATTTGCATCGTTTCAAAAACGCCGAGAAACATTTGACCGCAACTTACCGCGAAGCCGTGAACCAGGAACAATCGAATCTCGCCCAAATTTGTTTGAATTCGCTCGGCAATCTGGCTTTGCGAAAAAACGAGCCGCAACGCGCGAAGGATTATTTCAAACGCGCCGTCCGGATGATCGAAACACTGCGCGCGCCGCTTCCGGCGGAAGAATTTCGGATGGCTTTTTTGTCCGACAAGCTCGCGCCGTTTGAAAATCTCGCCCAGATCTATCTTGCCGGAAACGATCTCGAACGCGCTTTTTTACTGACCGAAAAAGCCCGCGCGCGAACGCTTTCGGAAAGCCTCAGCGGTAACTTCACGCAATTGAACACGGAAAAATCTTCGAGCCTGACGGAAAAACTCGAAAATCTGCGCGAGGAACTCAATTGGTTTTACAGCCGTCTGAACCGGGCTCAAGCGGGCGATTTTGAAGCGCTGCAGAAAGAGGCAAAAAAACGCGAAAAGCAAATCGCCGCCGTCATGCGGCAAATCGAAAGCACGCGGATCGCGAAAGTTTCGCCGGGTCAAAACTTTCGCGACCGCGGCGCCATCAAATTTTTACAGGAGAATCTCGGGCGACAAAAAGCGCTGATCGAATTCGTCTGCTTCAACGATCGGCTCTCGGCGTTTGTCGTGACGGCTGAAAAAATCGAATTTGTCGCGAATCTCGCCCGGGAAAGCGAGATTTTGACGCTTTTGGAAGGCTTGCGGTTTCAGTTCGGCGCCTTGCGTTACGGCGCGAAAAATTTGGGCGGTTTTATTGACGAACTAAAAAAACGCGCCGATTTTTATCTCGAAAAACTTTACGAAAAACTTTTCAAACCGCTCGAAAATTTTGCCGGTGCCCGCGATCTGGTAATTATTCCGGTCGGCGCCGCGCATTATGTTCCGTTTCACGCGCTGCGCGGCGGCGACGGAAAATATCTGATCGAAACGCGCGAAATCGTCCATAGCCCGAGCGCGACGGTTTGGCAATATTTGACGAGCAAACCGCAGCGAACGGCAAAAACCGCTTTGCTGATCGGTTTTGCCGATGAAAGAATTCCGCTCGTCGATCAGGAAATCCGCGCCTTGCAGAAGATTTTCCCCGCCGCCAAGGCGTTGACGGGAAAAGCGGCAAACTTTCCGAACTATCAGCAAAACGCGCCTGATTTCGACCTTCTGCATCTTGCCTGTCACGGACAGTTTCGTCCCGAGAATCCTTTGTTTTCGAGTCTTCATCTGGCAGACGGCTTTATCACCGTGCGCGACATTTTCACCCAAAAGTTAAACGCGGAGCTGGTCACGCTGAGCGCGTGCGAAACGGGTTTGAATAAAATCTTTGCGGGCGACGAGATTTTAGGTTTGGCACGCGGGTTTCTGGCGGCGGGCGCGAATTCCCTGATTTTGAGTCTCTGGACGGTCAGCGACGAAGCGACTGTCCGTTTAATGAAAGATTTTTACGCGAATCTGCAACGCGGCGAAAGCATTTCGGCATCTTTAAGACTGGCGCAAATAAATTTCATAAAAAATAATTCACATCCCTATTTTTGGTCGCCGTTTATGATCATCGGAAAATAATTTTTTTCAAAGCGCGTCTTTTTGTTAAAATCGAACGCACTGTGTAACGGGCAAACCAGCATTTTTATATTCACAGAGGCAGTAATGAAAAGTATTATCGAAAATATTTATTTGGAATCCGCTTTTTTACTAATTTTTACGCTTTTCTTTTGCACGGTCGTGAGCGGTCAGAAAAACGCATCGCCGAATAATAATCTGAGCCGCGTACCAAACGAAATCATCATCGAACTCAATCCGCTCAATCAAAACGATTTACCGGCGATTGCCGCGCAATACGGTCTGACCCTTCTGGAACAGGTCGGAACTCCGCCGACCTATCGAATGCAGATCACCAACGGGCAAACACCCGAACAAGTCTTGGCGGCAATGCAGAACGACACGCGGATTTTGACCAAAGAATTTAACCGCAAACTCTATCAGGTCGAACAAGAAGATTTACCGTGGACGATCGGGCAAACCTGGTCGATCGGGCAAACCTGGTCGATCGGCAGAAGCAGGAAAGGTTATGAAAGCCAGTGGTTTCCCGGGATGATCCGGCTCAAAGAAGCCCATCAAATAAATCGCGGGACGCGCGTCGATAATGGTCAACCGGTCGTCGTCGCGGTTTTGGATACGGGAATCGATCTCAATCACCCGGCTTTCGCGAACAGACTTGTCCCGGGCTACGATTTTGTTGACAATGACGATAATCCGAGCGAAGTCGGGATCGCGCGTCAAAATCCTTCATTCGGACACGGCACACACGTCGCGGGAATCATCGCCCTGACTGCGCCGGAAGCAAAGATCATGCCGCTCCGCGTTTTAGACCGTAATGGCGAGGGCGAACTTTGGAAAGTTCAGACAGCAATCCTCTGGGCGTTGAATAACGGTGCCGACGTGATCAATATGAGTATGAGTTTTCCCGGGGACGTTTTGCCGCAGGATCATAAAGTTCTCAAAAGATTAATAGATTATTGCGATGACGGAACCGAGATCGAAATCGGCAAAACTTATCCGACAAACAACAAAAGATGTATTATCGTGGCGGGATCAGGAAACGGCGGCGATGCGGCGAAGATTTATCCGGCGGCATTAAAAGCGGAAAGCGTTGAGATAATGGCGGTTGCGGCAACCACTCGTTACGATCGGCTGGCGGCTTTCTCGACGATAAATGTGGCGGGAAGCGGCGGTAATGAATGGGTCAGATTTGTCGCACCGGGCGAAAGCATCATCAGCGCGATGCCGGGCGGATCTTACGGCGCGTGGTCGGGAACTTCGATGTCATCGCCGATCGTTGCGGGAATTGCCGCCCTGGTTAAAGCTAAAAATCCAGCGATGACGCCGCATCAGATCTTCGAGCAGTTAGAAAACACGGGAATTAGCTGGAGATGCACGCTTTCGTCAAGAAATTATGATATTGACACAACCCGGGTTGATGCCTTTTGTGCGGTCAACAACACGCTCGCCTGCGGACCGCGCCGAACCGTTTGTCCTGAATAGTTCTCAGAAAATCGCGCGCAAAAAAGCCAATCTAAACAGGTTGGCTTTTTCTTTTTTAAAAAGAAATTTCAAGCCGTTGTCTTTTTCAAATCCTTTTCCGCACTGTATTGCTGGAAACCCCTGTTTGCAGAATAAAAATCAAGAGAAACAAAATAAATAGGAAGGATAAATAAAGTAATGAGAAAAGATAAAAGACATGGGCAAATGTGGAAAATATCATTAGTATTCGTTGCGGTTTTTGCGTGGGTCGCACTACCGTTCATTTTACAGAACAAAGTTGCGGCAGGCGGTGTTCCGATTGTCGTCAGAACCGCGAATTTGGTTTCGCCGACCGGCAGCATTAACCCGCACGGCGCGGCTCAATGGGAACTTTATGAAAGCGGGCAGCGCGAGCTCGAAGTTGAAATCGAAGATGTCAACTTACCCGACGGAACGGTTTTGAATGCTTTTATCAGCAATAACCAGGTTGGTTCGCTAACCCTCAGCACGCAAAGAGGAAGATTAAAACTCAAGACGGAAGACGGACAACCCGTCCCGACCGTCAATGACGGTGAAACCGTCGAAGTCAAAAACGGCAGCACTGTTTTAGTTACAGGCGTCTTCGGCGGCGGCGGACCGAATCCGACACCGACCGCCAGCCCGACCGGTTCACCAACCGGTACACCGACCGGCACACCGACCGCAAGTCCAACCGCAAGTCCAACCGCGAGTCCGACCGCGAGTCCGACCGGCACGCCGACCGGCACGCCGAGTCCTTCGCCGTCGCCGAGCGCTTCGCCGAGCCCGAGTCAGCCTTTTGCGATTCTGAGCGGCGCGACGATCAACGGCGCACTACCGCGCGGGTTTGCCGAATACGAACTGCACAGCAGCCGGACGGAACTTGAAATCCGCGTTTATCAGGTCAATTTGCCGAGCGGAACGGCTTTGAACGTGACCGTTAATAACGCAGCGGTTGGCAATCTCGTTTTAGAAGGTGGCGGCGAAGGCAGATTACGGCTTCGTTCGGATCGCGGCGACAATGTTCCCGTAATTACCGCCGGAATGCCGATCGAACTTAAAAACGCGGGCGCGACGGTTCTTTCAGGCACGTTTGCAACTTCGGGAAGTCCGAGTCCGAGTCCGTCGGGCACGCCGCAGGGCAGATACTTTGAAGGTCACATGAACGGCGCCCGCGTCACGCCGCCCGTCACGACCAACGCGATCGGCGAAGTCAAAGTGTTATTGAACACCGCCGAAACGCAGGCGACCATCACGGGCGAATTCAACCGCTTTACGAGCGCTCAAACATCGGCACTGATCCAGGTCACGATCGCCGGGGCAACGACGACCGTAGCCGATCTCGGCGTGATTCCGACCCGCGAAGGCGAAGCGCATTTCGGACCCGTGACGGTTGACGTCACCGCTCAGCAAGTTCAGCTTCTGCGGATGGGTTCGTGGACGATGGTCATCGGCAGCGCGAATAATCCGGCGGGCGAAATTGCCGGACGCATCACGAGCGACTCGCATCATTCGGATTTCGACGGCGACGGCAGTAACGATTTCGCGGTCTTCCGTCCGTCAACCGGAACCTGGTTCTCGCAAAACAGTCAAGGATTTACGGCGCAAACCTTCGGTACTGCCGCTGATCTTCCCGTCTCGGCAGATTACGACGGCGACGGCAAAACCGACAAAGCGCTCTTCCGCAACGTTGGCGGCAACGCGGTTTGGGAAATCAACAACAGTTCGGACGGCAGTGTTTTCTCGACCCAGTTCGGTTTTGCGACCGACACACCGCTGCGCGGCGACTTTGACGGCGACGGACGCAATGACATCGGTGTCTATCGTCCTTCGACCGGTGTCTGGTATGTTCAAAAGAGCAACGGCACGGGCTACCAGATCGTTCAGTTCGGCGTTGCCGAAGATGTTCCGATGTCAACCGATATGGACGGCGACGGCAAAGCTGACGTAACGGTTTTCCGTCCTTCGACCGGTGTCTGGTATTGGATCAACAGCGCGTCGGGCAGCATCGGCATCGTCAAATTCGGTCAGACGGGCGACAAACCCGTGAAGGGCGACTTTGACGGCGACGGACGCGACGATCTTTCGGTGTATCGTCCTTCGACCGGTGTCTGGTATATCTGGAAATCGAGTAACGGCGCGTTTGACATTCGTCAATTCGGGATCGCCGAAGATCTTCCGGTTGCCGGAAACTACGACGGCGACAATCAAACCGACGTCGCGGTCTTCCGTCCTTCGACCGGCGACTGGTACATCTGGAGAAGTGTTGACAACACCTACGAATTCAGACATTTCGGGCTGACGGGCGACATTCCGACCAGCCGCTAGAAAACGACCGTTGAGAGTTACGGCTTCAGCCGCGTGAGAAGCGTTTTAATGATGAAACTTCAAGGGAAAACTTTAAGTTAACTGAAGACGAACACGAATCACACCTAAAGACGTAACTCTCAACTGAGGGAAATTTTCAGGCAACAAAAACTTTCAATCTGTCGTCCAAGTAAGTGCTTCTGGCAATTATACAGAATAGTCAATAACAAAAGAAGCACCCGTTTGGACAATTAAACCCTGACTGCTTGCCCTCCTCGCAGTCAGGGCTTTTTTATTGAATTTTTTCGAGCAGATTTTCGATTTGCCGGATGTGCCGCGCTTCGTGACCGCCGAGCAGGACGAGCCATTCGTGCGATGAAAGATCGCCGAACGCCGGATGCGGAAATTTGACGTCCGCACATTCGACCGATTCGAATAACGGGCGCAAATCTTCCAAACTTTTGCGCGTTTCATCCATTTTCGCGAGCGATTCGGCAATCGTTTTCGTGCCGGTCGGACGAACTCTTTCGGGCGCTTCAAATTTCGCGTCGCGTCCGCCCGCCATCTTTTCGGCAAAACCTTCGGAAAATTTCGCCGCGCCGTCCGCTGTTTTGCCGTTTGCCTGCGCCGCGCCGAGCAGTTTGGCGGAAATCCGCACGATGCCCTCGTCAACGATCGCAATATGCTCGACAAACGAGGCAATCGTCCATTTTTCGCCGTCGGGCAAAGTATTCGCTTGCTCGTCGTTCAAATTTGCGACCACACTTTTCAGTTTTTCGCGAACTTTATCGTTCGCTTCGTAGATTTCGGATATTGTTTGATAGTTCATAATTTTTTTAAGTTAGCGGAAAGTTTTCAGATAAGTTTCAGATAAGTTTTCGGACAGACTTATGATGATCTAAACTGACAAATATCATCAGTAGAGCGAGCGGTAGCGAGTCTGTTCCGCTTATCATTGAGCTCGGCACCGCAAGTCTCGCTACCGCTCGCTCTACTGATTTCAAATTTAACTAAAACTTTCTGCAAACTCCGGCTATTTAATCACGGTCGCCTGCGGGCTTAAAACAAGCCGGTGCCAGCGCAAACTACTTCGCGCACCGTCGCCCGTCCGGTATTGCTTGACATAACCCGTTTGCAGATAAAGCAAATTATCCGCCGACCATTCGAGCGTGACGATCGGCTGAAACGAGACGAGCGTTTTTTCATCGGGCAACGTCATCGAAGGCGGCACCGGGTTGGTATTCGTATTTGTTTCAGGATTCCCTGCCGGATTTTGTTGTTCGTTATTGACTTTTTGGTCGTAGGCTTGCGACGAAATCAAAAGCTGATTGCGAACCGGAATCGCGGCTTGCGTCGGCTGATCGCCGATCGCGTCGTAAATCCGAACCTGCGACGGTTTGTTTTCAACATTAAAACCGACCGCGACCTTTGCCGAATCGGGCGACCAAACCGGATGCGCCGCCGTCAGATTGTCATCGAGCCGCCGCTCGCGTCCGCTTTTTTCGACGATCCGCGGTCTGCCCAAAGGCAGAAAAACCTCGTTGTTTTTTTCCGCGACCATCTGCAAATAACGCCATTCCTCATAACGCACGGCAAGCGAGGCGAGCATCGAGCTGTCGGGCGACCAGACGAAATAATAATAGATCAAGCCTTCGTTCTGCGTGATCGGTTTGAGATCGACGCCTTCCGAATTGCAGACGTAAATCTGTTCGGTGCGAAAAGTCAGTACATTCGGCGCTGATGCCGGGGTTGGCATTGCCGGTGAACTCGGCGATGGCGGCGGTTCGGCGGCGGTATTCGAATCCGCGTTCGCATTGACGTTCGCATTGGCGTTCGCCGCGCTGTTTGCCGAAGTGTTGGAATTGCTGTTTGCCGCCGGATTCGGCAGAGGCGTCAGGCTGTTTAACCCTCCGTCACGCGCAATCGCCACAAAGGCAACGCTCGTCGAATCCGGCGACCAGACAATAATGTCTGGAAAATCGACCGTCATCGTGTCGGGCGAAACGCGCCGCAGAAACTTTCCGTCGCCTGAATACATATCGAGCCGGAACGACGCATCGGCATCGCCGAGTCGCTGGTAAACCGTCAAGATCCGCTGACGATTTGGCGCAAGAATTGTTTTAACGAGAATTTCCTGCTCGCGGCTGGCATCAAAATCCGCCTGGACTGCGGCATTTTTTTCCTCCGCCGGCGCGGCATTGACCGGAGCCGAGGGCGCGGGAACATCCGCTTCGTACCGAAAATTCAGACGCAGGGCGGGAACATCGCGGAGCGTGGCGGGCGCGACCGTTGACGATTCAAAAATGCTTTTCTGACATCCGGCGGTCGTCATCAGCAATATAAAAACTATGATTTTTTTAATATTTCGCATAAATCTGAAAGCGAAAAAGGCTTAAGGGTAAAAAGTGGAAAAGGTAAAAGTCGGATGTCTTTTGACCGCGAACATATTTCACTTATCCTTTTTTTACTTTTTCACCTTTTCACTTTTTACTGTAAATCAGCGCCAAGAAAATTTTTGTAAACCGTTTTCTGCTCGTCGGTCGGCGCGTCCGCCGGAGCGATCAGAAACGCCGAACGGGCGCGTCCGCCGAGAATGATTTCAATTTCGCGGAGCTCGTCAAATCGAAAGACCGTTAATTTCACTTTGTCGCCGACCTTCTTTTCGCCGAAATAATTCTGCAAAAACGTCTGGTTGGCGCGGATTCCGTCAACGGCAATGATCTGGTCGCTGGCATTCAAACCTTGCTCATAGGCGGGCGTGCCCTTCGGCACGGCGGTGATCGTCAGACGGTCGTTTTCCTGCCGCATATTCGCACCGAGATACGGCGTTTCGCGACCTTTATTGTTGTTCAGACGCAAACCGATCCCGCCGAGAATCGAATCGTAATCGATCTCGGCGCGTCCGCGAACATATTTCGAGAAGAAGTCTTCGAGTGACTTGCCCGCCATCATTTCGGAGACTTTCTGATAATCTTCGGGCGTGAAATTTTTGTTCTTTTTGAAATGTTCGTTGTAAAGATAACGCATCACGTCGTCAAGCGATTTCGCGCCTTTCGAGGCGGCGCGAATCTCGACGTCGAGCAAAAAGTTAACGAGTTCGCCCTTGTCGTAATATGAGATTTGATTGTTGACCGAATTTTCGTCCTGCCGGTAATATTTGATCCACGCGTCGAAACTTGCTTCTTCCAATGAAGTTTCAAATCTGCCGGGACGTTCCTGCAAGCTCTGAATCTGTCCGGCTTTGCCTTCGAGAAATTCTTTCGCGGAAATAATTCCGGCGCGCTGGACGAGAACCGATTCATAATAAGCCGTCCCGCCTTCGGCAACCCAAAGCAGGCGCGTATAATTTTCGTTGTTGTAATCAAACGGTCCGAGCGCGTCGGGACGAATCCGTTTGACGTTGAAGAGGTGGAAATATTCGTGCGCCACGAGCGTCATAAAATTGTTGTGCTGATTGCCCGCAAAACCGAAACGATTCCATTGCAGCGCGGTCGAATTCAAATGTTCAAGCCCGCCGCCGCCGCGTAAATTCAGGATAAAAGTGTAGTCGTTATAGGGCAGCTCGCCAAAGATCTTGTAGGATTCTTCGACGATCTTGGTCGTATCGCTGGCAATCCGCTGGAGATCGAAATTGCCTTCGCCCTCGACGACAAAGCGGTGCGGTTTGCCCTGCACGGTAAACGAGATTTCCTTGAAATTGCCGACCTCGAACGGCGAATCGTAAAGCACATCGAAGTTTTCGGCGCGAAAAACGTTGGTTTGTCCTTCAACCTTCGGCAATCCCGTCGCAATGCGCCAATCTTTGTAAGGCACGACCTTGACGGTCGAAGCCGTTTTGAGCTGATCTTTCGGAAACATCAAAAGCGCGGCGGGCGTGAAAAAAGCGTGGTCGGCGTTGAGTTCATTTGTCCGCACCGTTAATTCGTTCGCGTAAACATTATATTTTACGACGATTTCCTTCGCGCCTTTGGTTTCGATCAGCCAACTGTTTTTGTCCGTCTTGCTCCAAACAAGCGCGTTTCCGCCCGCGTCCGCGGCGGCAAAACTCTCGACGTGCCGCGCATATTCGCGCACCAAGTAACTGCCGGGCGTCCAGACCGGCATCGAAATTTCCGCTTTTTCGGGCATTTGCGTCCAATTCAGACGCATTTCGACTTCGAGCAGATGCGTCCAGGGCTTGGACATCGAAACCGTATAACCGATTTCCGGCGGCACCGCTTTGACTTCGACCGGCGCCGTTTTCGGTGTTTTCGTTTTTTTGCGCTGGGCTGGTGTTTCCTGATACATAGAAAATACGAGTGCAGTAATAAGAATTAAAAATACTTTTATATTTGTAGCTTTTTGCATCCCTTTTGCAAATTCCCCCAAAATGTTTATTTGACTCAATCGTTAATATTACAATGAAACGATTATTTGCTAAAATTGCAATATGGGTTTGCCGAAATTAAAAACCAAAATCAGTGTCGAAGATTATCTCGAAGGCGAAAAAATCAGTCCGGTCAGGCACGAGTACATCGAAGGCGAAGTTTATGCGATGGCGGGAACGAGCGATAATCATTCACGAATCGCCGGAAATACTTTTGTCGCCTTATCAATTCATTTGCGGGATTCGTCCTGCGAACCGTTTGCCGGCGAAACGAAAGTTCAGGTCACGCGAAACGTTTATTATTACCCGGATGTTTTGGTTACGTGCGAAGAAAATCCTGAAAGTCCGTATTTCCGCAACGCGCCGATCTTAATCATCGAAGTCACTTCGCCGTCAACCGCGAACATTGACCGCCGGGAAAAACTTCTTTTCTACCAGCAAATGCCGAGCGTTCAGGAATATGCCGTGATCGACCAGCATCGAATGAATGTCGAACTTCACCGCCGCCAGCCAACCGGAACCTGGATAACTTATTATTTTGATGTATCCGACGATGAAATCGAATTTCAATCCGTCGGTTTAACAATGCCGATCACCGAAATCTACCGCCGCGTCCGCTTTGAGAGAAATGCAAACACCGACAACAACGAATAACGAAAAGTTTTTCACCAAACCTTTAATAATTATTTTCATCACGGTTTTTATTGACCTCGTCGGTTTCGGAATCGTCATTCCGGCGCTGCCCTATTACGTCAACAGCGAATCATTCAGCGCGACGCCGACCGAGATCGGAATTTTATTTGCGTCCTACAGTTTGATGCAGTTTATCTTCTCACCGATTTTGGGCAGTCTTTCCGATAAATACGGGCGGCGCCCGGTTTTGTTTTTCTCGATCTTGGGCTCGGCGGTCGGTTATCTTTTTATCGGTTTCGCGTTCGCGCTCTGGATGGTTTTTTTCGGACGGATCGTCGCCGGAATCACGGGCGGAAACATTTCGACCGCGCAAGCCTATATCGCCGACGTGACCACGAAAGAAAACCGTGCCAAAGGAATGGGACTTTTCGGCGCGGCGTTCGGTCTTGGCTTTATTTTCGGTCCGGCGATCTGCGGAATCATCAGCCGCTACGGAATCCCCGTGCCGTTTCTGTTCGCCGCCGTTCTTTCGTTCGTCAATGCCGCGCTGCTTTATTTTATCCTGCCCGAATCGGTCAAAAAAGATTCGTTCGTTACGCGTGAATTTCGCAAAAACCGGCTTGCCGAACTTTTTGCGTCGCTCAAAGATGCGCATTTCGGAACGCTGACGGCGATTTACTTTTTTCTCGTCACGTCCTTTTCGATCATGACTTTGGCGTTTGCGCTTTATACGATCGAGCGTTTTCATTACACGGCTGAACAGAACGGCTATATTTTCGCGTTTATCGGAATTCTCGCGGTTATTTTTCAAGGCGGACTTTTTAGCCGGCTCGCCAAACAAATCGGCGAAAGCTCTTTAATGATTATCGGCTGTCTGATGATGGCGACCAGCCTTTTCGCGATTCCCTACGTCCGCCCCGAATCCGGTGGATTGACCGCCTTGTTGATCGTCACGGCGTTTCTGGCAATCGGAAATTCGATGGCATCGCCCGCCGTCACGAGTCTGGTTTCAAAAATCACGGACGAAGCCGAACAGGGAAAATCGCTCGGCGTGATGCAGTCGGGCGCAAGTCTGGCGCGCGCGATCGGTCCGCTGATCGGTGGTGTTTTGCTCAATAATTCGCTCAAGCAGATCGATGATTTTACGATTCAGCGAACGTTTTGGACGGCGGCGGCGATCATGATCGTTGCCGCGCTGATCGCCGTTTATTTTTTAAATATCGCGCCGCGCAAAGCAATCGCCTGAGTTTTCAACTCAATACGAGATTACTTTGTCCGTCACCTTCCCGTTTTTGATACGCAGAATCCAGATCTTACCGTAATCGGCGTCGTCGGGCATTTTGTATTTGCTTTGTTTGAGAAACAGATTAACGAGCTGCGCGGTGGTCGCATTATGCCCGACCACGGCAATCCTGCGCTGTTTTTTAAATGACAGGATCTTTTCGATAAGCTCATTCGGATTGCCCGGTTCGTAAAATTCGATCGGCAGATTTCTGATTCTTGAAAGCGGCGTGACGGTTTGGACCGTCCGCAGGTAATTGGTCGAAAAAAGCCGCAGCGGTTTGTATTTTTCGAGAACTTTGACAAGCCGCAAGGCGCGTTTTTGTCCTTCGATCGAAATATCCGGTTCCGTTTCGTCGCCTTCCGTGGCGGGTTCTTTATCGGCGTGTCTGAAAATAATGACGGTGATCTTTCGCTTCTGGGCAAACGCTTCGCCGACCGTCGAGGTCAACAAAAGCAATCCGATAAAAAGAGGAATGATAAACTTCATAGCTTTAATGTTCGAGAAAAGCGACAACGATCTAATAAGTTATGATCTTTTCCTTGATCTTATTCGGTTTGGTCGTTTTCTTTTTGATCTTGACGACCCAAATCTTATCGTATTCGGATTCTGCCAGCGGCTTGTATTTTTCTTCTCCGATCAGCAGATTGACGAGCGCGGGCGTCGTCGTATTATGCCCGACCACGACCAGCCGCTTGATCTTTCCGCTCATGATCAAATCGGCAAGCTCTTTTAAGTTTCGATGATTATAAATCTGAACCGTCAGCTTTCTTTTTTCCGCAAGCGGTTGGACGGTTGTTCTGGTGCGGATAAAATCCGACGAATAGATCGCGGCGGGCTTATATTTTTTGATGGTTTTGACCAATTTTTGCGCGCGCAGTTTGCCGTCCGCCGAAAGGTCTGGATTCACTTTGTCGGCGGTCGGCGAAGCGTCTTTTTCGGCGTGCCGCAAAAGTATGATCGTCAGATTCCGATGCTGCGCGAAACAATTGCCGCCCGCCAAAGCAAAGATAAAAAAGCCCGCCAAAATGGTCAACGCAATTTTCATAATGATTAGGATTTTAACATTTTTGCCGGTCACCGCATCCGTTCAAAAGATTTTTTCGCGGCTTGCGCTTGCTTGCCGACATATTCTTCGCGCCGCATTTCACCGATTTGCGGGGCAAGCGTGTCGGGCGGCGAAACGTTGACAAAAAACGCGAACTTATCAAAAGAATTTCTATCGAAGTTCTTATCAAAGGCAATCCGGGTTTGAAAACTGCAAGCGGAACATTTCTGAAAAATTCAAAATGGTTGTGATGCCCGTCATTTGTCGAAAACCCCTGATTTGCTAAGATAATATATTTGCAACTGACGATGAACACGGAATTAAAAAATAATGTCTTAAAATCATTGGCACGACTGCTTGGCGAAAACTCGTCCAAAATCATCGAAGCCAATAAACGCGATCTTAAAGCCTGTCCGACACACGACGCGGTGATCTTTGACCGTTTAAAGGTTGATGCGGCGAAGATCGAAAAGATGATCGCGTCCGTCAAAAATGTGATCGAGGCAAACGATCCGGTCGGCAAAGTCATTTATTCAAAACTGCGCGAAGACGGATTAAAGATCGAGAACCGCACGGTTCCTTTTGGGACAATTTTGATTATTTACGAAGCTCGTCCGGATGTTTCCATCGAAGCCGCGATCATCGCGCTCAAAGCCGGAAACAAAATCCTGCTCAAAGGCGGCAAAGAAGCGCGCAGCACGAATCTTTGTCTGGTGCAAATCTGGCAAAAAGCGCTCGAAGAAAACGGCGCGGACCGGGATTTTGTCAAATATTTGGACATTTCGCGCGAAGCAACGCAGCGGCTCATTCAGGGCGACGCGGAAAAATTCGATCTCGTCATTCCGCGCGGCGGCGAAACGCTGATCGATTTTGTATTGAAAAACGCAAAAGTTCCGGTCATCGTCAGCGGGCGCGGCAATAATTTTTCGTATCTCGACAGCGAAGCCGATTTTGAGATGGCGCTTCGAATCATCCTCGACGGCAAATCGCGGTTGAGCGTCTGCAACGCGCTCGATAAGGTTTTGATCGACGAAAAGCTTCCTGATCTGGGAGAAAAGATCGACCGCCTCGTTGATGCGCTGCACGACAAAAGCATCGAGGTTTTCGGCGATGCTTCGGTTCATTACGTCAATCCTTCCGCGCGTCTGTTCGGCGGCGACGAAATCTGGTTTGAAGAATTTCTGGCGGCGAAAATGGTCGTTGCAGTTGTCAAAGATATTGGCGAAGCGATTGATAAGATCAACAAATACTCGGGCGGACATTCGGCGGTGATCATTACCGAAAACGCCGGAAAAGCCGAACAATTTATGCAGGAAATCGATTCGGCGGCGGTTTATCACAACGCTTCCACGCGCTTTACCGACGGCGGCGAATTCGGACTCGGCGCGGAAATCGCCATTTCGACGCAAAAACTGCATTTTCGCGGACCGCTCGGCGCGGAACATCTTTTAACAAACAAATGGTTCGTCTTCGGCGACGGGCAAATCAGGAATTAAAATCTATTTGCCACAGAGAACACAGTGCGCGCAGAGGTTTAAAGATTCGCTAAAACAAAAAAATCTCCGTGAACTCTGTGCGCTCTGTGGCAAAATTAATCGGTAATGAAGAAAAAACTCGTTCTCAAGATCGGCACGTCAACTTTGACCGGCGGCACAAAGCTGATTTCGCGCGGCAAGGTCGAAGACATCGGGCGGCAGATTCTCAGTCTTCGCGAAGTTTACGACATCATTCTCGTTTCGTCGGGCGCGATCGCGACCGCCAAACAATATATCAACATCAACGATGCCGGAAAACTAGTCGAATCGAAACAAGCGATGGCGGCAATCGGTCAGCCGCTTTTGATGCGTATTTACAACGAAATCTTCAGCGATTTCGGGATTCGCACGGCGCAATGTTTGATGACTTACCGCGATTTCGAGAACGAAACATCCCGAAAAAATACGCTCAACACGATCAGCGAGCTCATCAAATATTCCTACGTCCCCGTCATCAACGAAAACGACACGACGGCGGTCGAAGAAATCATCCTCGGCGACAACGACAAGCTTTCCGCGCTCGTCGCCGCGCTGATCAAAGCTGATCTATTGGTTCTCGCCAGCGATATTGACGGCGTTTTTAATCGTAACCCGCATATTCACGCGGACGCGCAACATATTCCCGAAATAAAAAATATCGAAGAAGCCAAGAGTTTGGTCGAAGAACGCGATTCCGAACTCGGCACCGGCGGTATGAACTCCAAACTCGAAGCCGCGATGATCTGCCAGAAAGAAAATATCGAAACATGGATCGTCAACGGCACGGGAAATAATTTTCTGATCAACGCGCTCGACGAAAAAATTCCCTTCACAAAATTTAAGGTCGTGGAAAACAAAGAAATAAGTTGATAAATCTTTAAAGACACCATTGTCCGTGCGTATCCCAGGAAAAACACAATCTAATTTTACCGTCTTCCTTATCACGTATAAACTCTAAAGACACAAAATCATCATTTTCAATCACTCTTCCCCACTCATACATTTCTCCAATTTCTCCTCTGGCAACAATTTGCCATTTTCCGTCGTTACCGGGTTCGATAAAAAGCAGTTGCTTGTTGCCGACGATAAAAAAGCTTTGCTTTTTGGTCTTCCAGTTTTTCTGGATAAGCTTTCGCCCTTTTACCAGATCGGCTTCACATTTTTTGGCTTCAAGGCTTTTACCTTCTTCGCAAAAAGGATAATTCCTGCCGAATTCGTAAAGAGATAAATCACGATTACCAGCCAGCGTCGTATCTTCAAATCTTTCGTAAGGAGTTACAAAAAGCGGCGTATTTGATTCGATTTACGGAACATCAACGCGGATTTCAGTCCATCTTTCGCGCAGGGTTTTATAAAAAGGAACACTCGCCAACCCGAGCGCCAGCGTCAGAAGCATGATTCTGAATTGCCCGTAATATCTTCTCATTTGCGTTTTCCCTCCGAAAAATAAAGACTTCCGATTGATGTTGAAGATTCATTTCCATCACAAATAGAAGGCAACATCAATAAAAATCTGCCGGACACGCGATAGATTCAAAGGCTTGATTTTTATCCAAACAACAACGGAAACGATTTTTTTATCTAAAGAATTTTTTTGGCGTTTAAAATGAAATTGGTGTCCTGGAAAATTACACGACCTACCCCCGTAATCGTCTAATTTCTATGCCAGGACACCAAAACTGCAAGCTATTTTGTAAAGAGGTTTAAATGATAAACCGTTGATTATTATGCTACCAACGGTAACAAATGTCAAGCAAAAAATATGACCATTGACAGCGGTAATCGTTAGATTAATTAAAGTTATGTGTTATGATTGATTTTGTAATGAACAAGGGGCAACGGGCAAAAACTTCCGCCAAAGAAACCAAGATCAAAATCAACGATTTCGGTAAAATTCCCTACGGGCGCGAGGCGGTCAAAAAAGCGATCTTGGACGCGGCGGAGAAATTACTTCTCAAAAAAAGTCCGAACAAGCTCACCGTTCGCGAAATTGCCGAAGCGGCAAACATCAAACATCCGCTTATTCACCGTCATTTCGGCACAAAAGACGAAGTTATCGTCGCGGTTCACGCGCGCAATATTAAAAAGATCGAACGAAAGATCGTCAAGGTTGAAAATTTGGAAGGCAATGTCGGGACATTTTTTGAAGCCGTCAAAAAAAACAAATTCCGGCAAATCGCGCTTTCGCGGGCGATGCTTGACGGTGTCAATCCGCGCGCCATTCAGACTCAGTTTCCCGTCATGCAGCGTCTTTTGGAGCTGCTCAAAAAAAGATCCGATGAACAAAATTTCGAATCCGAATTCACGCCCGAAATGATGACCGCGATCATCGCCGCCGCCGCACTCGGTTGGTTTCTCTACGAACCTTTTCTGCTTGCCGCGACCGGTCTGGAAGATCGAGATCAGGACGAGCTTCAACAGACGGTTGTCGAAATTCTCGAAGAGATCATCCGCAAACTTTGTTAGTGCCGGTGTCGAGATATGTGATTTCCCGCAATCGCTGCCCGCCGCTTTTGTTCCCGCCGCAAACAGGCATATTTGCCGCTTCGATCAAGCCACAATCAAAAAAAATCTGCCCAAAATGGTTTTCATTTCCTGAATTAAAATGAATTAGGTTTTCATAAATTGACCTTTCAAATCGAAAAAAAATCGGATTTGGCTGAGCGGTTCGTCTATACAATTCTTTACGTTTGCTCATATTTTTTTCGTGCAAAACCCCGAAAGCAATCCGTTCTTTAATCTGATTAACTTTCGTTGCGGAGTTAAATCGACTTTTTACATTATTTAGGGGAATTATAAGATGAAACACAGACAATTTTTTTTACTGACCGCCGCAATCATATTCGGAACCGTAGTTTTTGCTTCAGCCCAAACCGAAAGCGAGCTGAAACGCTTTTTTGAAGGCAGGCGCGTCGAGGTAAAACTCGATATGCCGGCAACCAAAGACGGCATTAATGTTTATCCCGAAAGAGATCAAACCGTTGATTACAATCGTTACGGCGATCTTCTCAAAGATAACGGAATCGGCGTTCGTGAAGGCGAACGCATCATGATCACCAAAATAAAGGTGAAGGACAAACATATCGAATTTCAGCTCGGCGGCGGCGGTTACGGCACCTTCGGCGACGAAACAAACCCGAATGTTTATGTGCCGCTCGTCAGCAAAAGCAACCGCGAAAGATGGCTCGAAAAAAGAATCGATTCCGAAACCGACAATCGCCGCCGCCGCCAGCTGCGAGAAGAATTAAATTATCTGCGCCGCGAACGCGAACGCGAAGATAATTACAACCGCGCCCGCGCCGCCGAAGCCGAAGAGATCGCAAAGATTCGCATTCAGGAAAAACGTCTCCAGGGCGGTTCGCGCTTTAATATCAAGTTCGACCGCAAGATCACCGAAAGCGACCTGACGCCGCAGGCTGTGATCGAAGCGCTTTCGCAATATTTATATTTCGCCGAATTGCCATAAAATGGAAATAAGCATCAAATCGGTCGCGCATTTGCTCAACGAATGCGCGACCGATTTTTCCCGGCGGCGGATTCCGGGGGATTTTTCAAATATGAAAAATCCCCCGGAATCCGCCGCGTGATTTTTGAAATTATTTTCGATCTCCGTTTTTTACTTCATAAATTCATCCGGCGAAAGTGCGCGGTTTGTAAAACGCAGCTTTTGGACAGCGCCTTTGAACCAGTAGATTTTGTTTTGACGAACGCCGATCGAGGTTGTGCCTTTGCCGAACGCTTGGCGGGTAATTTTCCCCGTTAATTCGAGCTTGCCGCCGACGTAATGACGCATTTCGCTGCGGTCGAAAACTAACGCGACGCGAAACCATTGCCCAAGTGCGTGTTTGAAATTCTCGGCGTAGAGCGCCGAGCGGGTTTCGCCGGATTTGAGAAAGGTATCGAGAAACCATTCGTTATCGATCAGACGCGTTTCGAGCAAGGCGAGGCTTTCCGTGTTTTCGGTGTCTTCGATATGCAGCCAACGCTGTTCTCTTGCGCCGCCGGCTTCGGGACGAAAAACGGCTTCGACGGTAAATTCATGAAATCCTTCGAGCGGATTCGCGTTGATAAAGATCGCGTCATCAATGCCGTCAAACAAAACCGCTGTGCCGCGCTCGGTTTTGATGATTTGCGGATTGCCCAGAATCTCGACCTTGTGTCCGCCGATCTTTTTGAGGTTATCAATTTTCCACGTGACGCTTTTTTTACGCGTTTTGGTTTCCTGAGCAAAAAACGCAGGAGCGATAATTAACAAAATCAAAACAGCGAGTATTTTCATAAATTGAAACAATTAGTCAGTAGGACATTCGTTGAGCAGAAGCGCTTTTCAAAATGGAGCAGCACGCTCGGCTTATTTCGGAAGCGGCAAATTTTCACTCAAACAAACATCTTGCCCGGATTCAGGATTCCGTGCGGATCAAAGACCTTTTTGATGCTTTTCATGATCTCCAGAGTCGGCGCGTCGATCGCCATATTCAGATACGCGGCTTTGACGTAGCCGATGCCGTGTTCGCCCGAGATCGAGCCGCCTAAGCTTACCGACAGCGCAAAGGTTTCTTTAACGCACATCCGAGCCCGCGCGATCGAATCCGGATCGTCGCGGTTGCACAGAAAATTGACGTGAATATTTCCGTCGCCGGCGTGTCCGAAATTGGCGACAAAGGTGTTGTGCCGGCGTCCGATCTCTTCGACCTGGCGAATCAATTCAGGAACGCGTGAGCGCGGCACGACGACATCTTCATTGATCTTTAATGTGCCGTATTTCATCAGGCTCGGCGAAATTGCGCGGCGCACATCCCAGAGCCGGTCTTCTTCTTCCCTGCTCCGCGAGCGCAGAATGTCGAAACCGCCGTTGTCCTTTAAGATTCTTTCGATGGTTTGGGCGTTTCGTTCGACTTCTTCGCGAAAACCATCGACGGCGACGATCAAGATTGCGTTCGCGTCCTTTTAAAGACCGAACGCAAAGTTTTCTTCGATCGCTTTGATGCAATGTTTGTCAACAACTTCCATCGCCATCGGCAGCAAGCCTTCGGGCGTAAATTTGGTGAGCACCTTGCACGCTTCTTCCATCGATTTGAAGCTCGCGCGAACGGTCGCCGTCGCTTCGGGCATCGGCAACAATTTCAAAGTCGCTTCGGTAATGATGCCGAGCATTCCTTCGGAACCGCACATCAGTCCGGTCAGGTCGAAACCGACGACATTTTTGACCGTCCGACCGCCGGTGCGAATAATTTCGCCCGTCGCCGTGACGACTTCGAGCCCCAAAACCGAATGTTTCGTGACGCCGTATTTCGGAGTCCGCATGCCGCCCGCATTTTCGGCGATGTTGCCGCCGATGTAGGAATCTTTATAGCTTGCCGGATCGGGCGGAAACAAAAGTCCGTGTTTTTCGACCGCTTGCTGTAATTCAAAAGTCGTCAAACCGGGCTGGCAAATGACGTATAGATCGTCCGGGTTGATCTCGATGATCTTTTTCATCCGGTCGGTGCCGATGACGATGCCGCCATCGACCGGAACCGCGCCGCCCGTGTAGCCGACGCCGCCGCCGCGCGCCGTCACGGGAAAAAGAAATTCATTGGCGAGCTTTAAGATCTCGACCATTTCGGCGGTGCTTTCGGGAAAAACGACCGCTTCGGGCGGAAATTTTTCCTTGACGGCATCCGCGCCGTACGGTTCGACCTTGTCGGGTTCGACCAGAACATTTTCCGCACCGACGATCTGACGTAATTTTTCTAAAACTTCTGGCTTTGAAGCATTTGTAACAGCCCGCGATTTGGCGTTGAAATGGATTGATTGATACATAAAATCACTAAACTCTTTTTGATTTTAGCAATTCTTCCGAGATTCTTTTAATTTCATTGATGAGTTATTCTTTTGAACTGTAAAATTATCCTTCAAACGGTAGTTTTTCAAACTTTCCCGACGAGCCGCAAAAGCCGCTCAAAATTAACGGCTTTTTGTATTGAACAATTTGAAATTCGTCCGAAATTTTTAGCCCATTGCCTTTAATCTTGTTTCCAGCAAATTGCTCATTTCAGCCGTCAAGGCATCTTTATCCTTAAACAGATCCCAAACCTGTCCGCCGATCGGTGCCGTTTCTTTGGATTTTATCGTTGCCGTTAATTTAAAACGATCTTGCGGACTCGGGTGCGTATCGTCTTCGGTTGTCGGACGCGAGACATACTTGTTATATTCATCTTCCAGATTTTTACTGATAGTTTCGCCCTGCGGAATCATTTCATACAGATTTTGCAAAGCTCGCCCGGCATTAA
Organism: uncultured Acidobacteriota bacterium; assembly: GCA_902826505.1. Classification (GTDB taxonomy): domain Bacteria; phylum Acidobacteriota; class Blastocatellia; order Pyrinomonadales; family Pyrinomonadaceae; genus JAFDVJ01. The sequence goes on along the minus strand of CADEFG010000006.1, from coordinate 154 downwards.
AGGCGGCATTTATTTCGCTGTCGGCAATATGGCTGAATTCGATGTCGCGGCGAATAACGTGCGTCAAACCTTCGCGAAAAGCATCCGCGCCGTAATGATAAACCGCGACGCGATCGGCGAGGATTTCCTGCAAACGGCTGGCGCCGTGGGTAAT